>CAYUCJ010000138.1:0-6854 GCA_964443285.1 uncultured Desulfobacteraceae bacterium
GTTCTTCCGAAACCGAGGGGGTAATCTCTTCAAGGGAGAGGCATGCGTCAATCTCAATTTTAGGCAACAGTTCCAGGTCTCCCATTGTGTTTTGGGCGTACTCTTCCAGCTTTTTTTCCAGTATGGGGAAATTCTTTCGCGAAAGCGTAAGTCCGGCTGCGTGGGTGTGTCCTCCGTACTTTTCTATAAACCTCCTCATCCTGTCCAGGGCTCTATGCAAATCAAAGCCGTCAGGGCTTCTCCCGGAACCCACAGCCATGTCATCCTGAAAGGAGAAAACCAGTGCAGGGCGATGATACTTCTCAACGAGCCTGGAGGCCACGATCCCCAGGACACCCCTGTGCCACCCTTCCCCCCCGAAAAAGAGGGTCCTGCGGCCGTCGATCAGGTCCGGCTCTTCGTTGATTCTCTCCTCGATTTCATTCACAATCGCCAGCTCGATATGCCTCCTTCGTCGGTTGTCAGAGTGGGCTCTTTCCGCCAGTTCCCGGGCCAGATTCCGGTCCCGGGTCGTCAGCAGCTCCAAAGAAACTTCAGCATCACCAAGTCTTCCCGGGGCATTGATCGTGGGCGCCAATTGGAATGACACGTCCTGCCAACCTGCATCGCCGGGTTCTATTCCGGATACCTGCATCATCGAACACAACCCGGCCCGGGAAGACCTGCCCATGGACCGAATCCCGTTCGAAACGAGAACCCGGTTCAATCCGATCAGGGGAACACGGTCCGCAAGCGTGCCCAGCGCCACAAGATCCAGGTACTTTCTCAAGTCGGGCTCTTTCCGGCCCTTGAACCAGCCTTTTTCCCTGAGCAAGGCCCGTATGGCACCCGCCAGAAAAAAGGCGACCCCGACACCTGCCAGGACCTTGTAGGGGGATGTGGAATCCCATTGATCTGCATTCACCACGGGACCAAAAGCTTTGAATTCTGGAGGGGTCTGATGATGGTCGGTAATCACGATTTCCATCCCCAAGGTTCTGGCCAGCTTTACTTCCGCCGTGCTGGAAATCCCGCAATCCACCGTCAGGATCAACCCCTCTCCGTTCGCCGCAATTTTTCTTATGGCTTCACAATTGAGCCCGTAACCCTCTTTGAGTCGATCCGGGATGTGCCAGGAAACCTCTAAACCAAGCTCACTCAGAAAACCGTGCAAAAGGGCTGTAGAGGTGAGACCGTCGGCGTCGTAATCTCCATAGATCGTTATGGGGGAGGATCTTTCCACGGCGCGGATAACCGTTGAAGCGGCAAGGACCATGTCTCCCACGCCCAGTGGGTTGGGGAGTGTGGCGAGGCGGGGATCCAGAAAGGAGCCGGCGGCTTCTTTCGTCAGAATCCCCCGGTTCACGAGCAGGTGAGCCTGAAGTGGGGAGAGGTTTGCGTCCCGTGCCAGGCGGGTTGCAGCAGGGGTTGAGCTCCTGAGATGCCAGACTTTTCTAGCCGGCATGACCATCATGGGGGGGGCAACTTTCCTGCAACGCCTTTTCGACGCCTTCTATGTCCTCAGGCACATCCACGTCCAGTGAAGAATACGGGGTTTCCAGTACTTTGATTCTGAATCCATATTCAAGTGCCCTCAGTTGTTCCAGTCTTTCTGCAGACTCAAGAGGGCTCACTTGAAGGTTCATAAACAGTGCCAGGAAGTCCTTGCGGTAGGCGTAAAAACCCAGGTGCTTAAAATGTGTCCTGTCCAAACCGTTTCGGTCGCGAAAAAATGGAATGGGACAGCGGGAAAAATAGAGCGCGTAACCCCTATTGTCCGTGACCACTTTCACGTGGTTGGGATTCTTGATGTCTTCTTCTTTTTGGATTTTGTGCATGAGCGTCGTCATGTGCGTCATGTGCGTATTTGAATTTTCCAGGAGAGGGGCCAAAAGGGTGGATATCATCTCGGGATTGAAAGCGGGTTGGTCGCCTTGAATATTGACGATGATATCTTCCCCGGCCAGGCCGACCTTTCCGGCGGCTTCACAGATTCGATCGGTACCTGAATGGTGATCCGAACGGGTCATCACAGCTTTTCCGCCAAAGGCTTCAACCCGATCGAAAATGGCGTCATTGTCCGTCGCCACATACACTTGTGAAAGTCCCGGACAGCGGGAAGCCCGTTCATAGACGTGCTGGATCATGGGCTTTCCGGCTATTAAGGCCAGGGGTTTGCCTGGGAAACGCCGGGATTGATAACGCGCGGGGATAAAGGCGCATACCTTCATTGAACCGGGTGTTACGGGAGGCTCCGAAAAAACTTTCCTGGGATTCATCAGGGTTCCGAGTAGCTTGCGCATGCGCTATCCGACTCCCAGGCCGTCACTTTGCTCACCCGGATATCTTCCCTATCGAGGGCCCGGGATAGCCGCTTGAAAATATGACGGGCGATGTTCTCGGAAGACGGATTCATTTCCCTGAATGCGTCAACTTCATTCAAGAACTGGTGATCCAAGTCATCCAGCACTACTTTTGTGGCCAATTTTATCTCTCTGAAATCTATAAGTAAACCGTTGCCTTCCAGTCTGGAGCCTCTGACATGGACTTCCACTTTCCAGTTGTGACCGTGCAGGTTTTCGCAGCTGCCATGAAATTCCTTGAGTTGGTGTGCGGCTGCAAACTGAGAGATAATCTTGAGTTCATACATTATGCTTCCGCCTCACCTTCCTCTTCCATCGACCCGGTGGGTACGAGCGGTTTCCCGCATTCCGTGCAGTTGCCGTCTATGATAATTCCAGTACAGGCACCGTCGGGGCAGAGCACGCGGCTTTCGAAATCAATTTCTTCACCACCTTCAACGGAGTCCGTTTCTTTTGTGTACTCCAACAGGCTACCACATTCCATACAATAGCGGGCTTCTCCAGGCGTCAACGCGCCACATTCGGGACAGGTCTTGCCCGAGATTTCTTCATCACAATGGGGACATTTCATTTTTCGTCTTCCTCTTTTCTCAGTTCATCGGGGTTAAAAATTTTTCCAATTCTCCATGCAGTAGCAGTCCATGCCGTCACCCTTTCTTGGAGGTGACGACCTGGAAGGGCGTAATTTGCTGTTTGATTCTTGTGCTCTTGCAGTGCGGACATCGGATCTTCTTAGTCTCGTATTCCGCGATACGCATGATCAGTGAAAAGACCTTGTCGCATTTCTTGCAGATATATTCATAAGTAGGCATGACACACTCCTTTCCCCTCACTATATTTTTTCCGAAACAGGGTGGTACTGTCAAGCGGTTTCTCTTCCCCATGTCAGCACATAATGGGTTTACCCAGCCCACTCAATCATCTCGGAAAGCTCTTTCCATGTCCTGACCGACTGAAAAGGATGTGGCTTGCGATTCCAGGGTTGCTCAAACACAATGGGCGTCACAGAAGTCGATGCCAGCAGGTAACAGGTCTCTAGACGATCTTCCACAAAATACCTGATTCCATTCTCAAGGAGGACGGGGATTTTCTCCTGGTGCGTGCCTGTTGCCTCCAATCTTATAAGGCTGTGATCCACTTTTCTTAATTGTTGCAGGAGCCATTTCATTATCGCAGTTTTTCCGGGTCTTGCCGTCACAAACAGAATGGGTCCCAACAGAGAAAGACGCGTAATGACATCGATAGCGCCCTCTATGGGTCTGATTCCCATACGAACGGGGTCATCCAGGATCTTTTGAATGATCGACCTGGCAGTCTCATCATCAATATCCACTACCTTCCTGAAATCATACTCCGTAATATCCTCGTAAGCGACTTTGACGTCATATTGATTTCTGGCGGTCTCCACAAAGATCCGAAAGGTATCGGCAAAGACCCCGTCAATATCAAAGGCCAGTTTTCGGGGGGAGATTTTTTTTGGCAAAACAAGCTCCTTATTTATCTCCCTCCCATAACAAGAAGCAGACGGGATTTATTGTGAGAATGGGTGCTGCGTGCGGTGCCCGATGGAATCGGAGTCGCCAATCAATAGACCCTAGCGCTCAAAAAGAACCACACGCTCTTTCATTTTTCCTTTTCTCTTGGCGTCGTAAAGCCTTTCATCCGCGCGCTTGATCATGGAGGCCGGGTCCTGGACACCCGCGTCATGAATTTGCGCTATGCCGAAGCTCAGAGAAAACCATACGGACTTACCCTCTTGAATGAATGGTCTTTTCGAGAGATATTGATTCAGCCGGTTCATCATGTGCCTGGCCTTGTCATATTCGGTCCCGGGAAGAATGACGCTGAATTCATCGCCTGCATACCTTGCCACGACGTCACTTTCCCGACTCATCTGCACGATCTGCTGACCCACGTGCCGAAGCACACGATCTCCAACGTCATGCCCATAGTGGTCATTTACGGCCTTGAAATCGTCCAGGTCCATGAATGCGAGGGCCAGCGGATGACTATAACGAAGTGCCCTCGTAAATTCGCGCTTCAAAATGGACTCCATGACCCTTCGATTAATGAGGCCGGTCAGAGGGTCTCTCGAAGCCGCCATCCTGACCCTTTCATGGGCGGCCACATTCGAAATGCAGATGGATAATTTCACCCCGAGACGCTCCAGAAGGGACACGTCCATCCCAGGTTGGTACCGATCCGGCGAAAAATCCCCACAGTTGAAACTCCCGATAACCTCGCCCAGATGGGTGATGGGCGTGATGGCCAGGGATCGGATGAGATACTTTTCGTGATCCGGAAACAACCTGTAGAAAGGAGTGAGATCGTCGTTGGCCAGCAAAGGGTCCTTCCGGTGTCCGATCAAAGCTGAAAAAGTCCCTTGATCGAGCATGCTCAATCTGTTTTTCAGGAGTTCGGATGTCTGAAGATCAGGTAGAAGATGGGTGGTGGGGCTGTCCTCGATCAATGTGAGCCAGACATGGGGAATCTCGAATTTGCTTTTTATTTCCGTCAGAAGATTTTCGAACAGCTCCCTGAAATTCAGGACAGACAGAATGCTGACTTCCACATCAAAAAACTTTCCGGCAACTTCCTCATTCCTTTGGAGTCTCTCCATCAATTCACTGATATCGTTCATGTGTTGCTCAACCTTCCTCTCCTTTACCTCTGCGTCATCACTTTGAGTCGAAAAGGACGCGACAATGGCCCCTCATGGCGTCTTTTCCAGGGGCAGACGTACGATGAAGGTCGTCTTGTTCTTTCCGCCGTCGATATTGAGGTTTCCTTTCAAGAGACGAACAATGCGATTGGTTATGTACAGTCCCCTTCCCTGTGCCTCTCCTTCGAGGAGACGAACCCGGTCTTCATAGGCGATCTCGCCCGTGTTGCTGATCTCGGCACAGGCCCACCCGTCAGACTCATAGCTTTTGATGGAGAGAAATCCGCCCTTGAGCGGTATGGCTTTTGTGGCGTTATTAAGGAGATTGTCAAAAACCCGTTCGAGATGCATGGGATAGCATCGCACATGTAGTGCGGCTTCAAGGCCTTCCTCTCTGAGTGTCACATTCTGCTTTAACTGTTCCTTGATGGCCTCCCTGTTGATTTCAAAGCGGCGGCGCAGGACATTGGAAAAATCCACCACCTGTTCCTTTCCCACTTCATAAATGCTGAGAGCCAGTTCCTGGAGCCGGCTGGTCTCCTCCAGTACGATATCCACGTACTTTCGGATCTGGGCCTTGGATTTGTCGGTCTGCTCCTTTTCGAGAAGCGCCTTCAGCCGCCTGGCAAAGCCTGCAGTAGCGATGGTGGGATTCTTGAAATCGTGCAGGATATCATCCAGCCGCTCCATCTTTCGTGCCTTCATCAGTTCTCTGCCCAGGAATAGAAAAAGGTTTATTTCATCGTCCCGGTATCGCAACCTCTGGTCAAGGGCGTCAAAGGTCATGAAATGGGTGATCTCTCCTTCTACGGATAAAGGGATGTAGAGGATGGAATTGATGTTGTGCAACCGGGCAAATTCTTTCAGACTGTGAGAGATCAAGTCGCTTTTCTGGGGATCCACGACGAGGATATAGGAGCTCGTCACGATTTCGTATTTGGAATTCCCTTTGTAATCCCTCAGATTCAGGATAACCTCAAAGGCAGGCTCTTTTTCCACAGGAAATTCCCTGCCAATGCTGTGATAACCCTTTGTTTCAGGGTAGCCTGCTTGAAGCACGACTCGGTCGTAATCGTGTGTGACCGAAAACAGGGCACAGCTCTGGACATCCACCATATCCGCCAGCTCGGGGATAATCTTGTTAAAGACCTCCTTGGTCTTGATACCCCCTTTGCTCCCAAGCCTCTTAAAGATATGTTGAACAATGGCCTCTTTTTTTTCGTTCACCTTGAGCATCGAGAGAATTTTCTTGCGGGCCATCACAAAGCTGAGGCGTTTGGCCATAAGGTCTGCAATCTGGATTTCAAGCTTGGAAAACGAGCGGTTCTCTTGGCTGAAATAGATCTGGATCACACCCACAGTATCGCGTTCGTGCGGGAAAAACCTGGGAATTTCCAAAGGGATGGCCAGCAGAGAATGGACACCCCGACTGTAGATGACATCTTTATCCTGATATCGCAATTCGTCGAGAATGTTAGGAACGACGCATGGTTTCCTGCTCTTTGTTACCTCCCCTGCGATACTGCCTTCAAGGGGGACAACCGTCTCTCTCGAAGCGTCGACCGGGGGAAAGGACCCGTAACTGAGCATTTGTTCAGTCAACGGATCATAGATTCTGACGGACGCGGACTCTGCCTTCAGAAAATCAACCATGCACTGCAAGGCCAGTTCCAGGATTCGACGCTCGGAAAGATCGGGATCGATATCAACGATCTCATCGACCTGACGGACCACCTGATCCAGAAAAGCCGAAAAAACATGTTCTTCGAGCCACTCTGACAACAAAGACCAGAAGGTTTCATCGGCCTGGAGGCTCTTTGCCCAAGACTCCTGTTGGATGGCCTTGACAA
>CAYUCJ010000138.1:6954-8100 GCA_964443285.1 uncultured Desulfobacteraceae bacterium
TCAACCGCTATTTGCCTTGGCTTGGCGGTCTCCGCCTTGGGAAAGATGATCTTCAAGACCCCATCTTTCATATTGGCCTCGATTTTCTGCTGGTCAATGATGTTGCTCAGGGTGAAGTTTCTGAAATAGTCTCCTGACCGGTATTCGGTATAGACCGGCATAGACTCCTCTTGATCCTCTTCAACCCTTCCCCGGATGGTCAATTCGCTGTCCTCCAAGTGAATTTCTACACCTTCATTGTTGACTCCGGGCATATCGGCGATGAGCACAAGTGCTTCCTTGTTTTCATAGATATCCACGGCCGGAAGAAAGACAGGGCGATTTTGTGTCGGCTCTCCCCTTGCCTCCATTTCTTTTTTTTCTCTCAGTTGTATTTTATTCTCTTCCACGGCGACACCCCCTTATCCAATCTTGATATCGATTTTCTTGGGTTTGACCTCTTCCGCTTTCGGCAGAGTCAACCGCAAAATACCAACTCTCGTAGCAGCTTTGACTTTATCGGTTGCGATGCGTGTGGGGAGGGTGACCGACCTGCTGAACTTTCCCTCCTCCCTTTCTCTTCGATGGTAGCTCACCTCCTCGCCATCTTTCCCGACCTTGCGCTCTCCCCTTATCAGAACGCTGTCTTCCTCGACGGTGATATCCATATCCTCTCCCGTTATTCCCGGAAGCTCGGCCGTGACATAGACGTTGTCATCATCCTGTGAGACATTCACGGCCGGGTATACACCCGCATTTCTCATGGGCGTCTTTGCCCCGAAAAAACGATCAAACAACGTATTCATTTCACCCTGCAATCTGTTCAGTTGAGTAAAAGCATTGGTTTCAAACGGATCTCTCCATCTCAAAATGGCCATTGCGACACCTCCCTGTTACGAATTTTCAATGCTGTATTATAGATAATCCCTGCTGGAGGAATGTCAAGAGGGTAAAGAGACAGAGAATACTTCTCTAAAGACCCTCAGGTTCTCGTCATAAGGGCAGGTCAACGGGATGTTCCTGAAGCGGCCTCATTTCGGTCCTGAAACAGGACAGTGGAAGGGCCGAAATCACTCCGGAGGGGATGGACGACGATTTGGGGTTCAGCGTTACGCCATAAAAGCGCGTAGGGTTTGGGAGGCGTGAACCCCAAATCGTCGTCCATGT
>CAYUCJ010000139.1:0-8092 GCA_964443285.1 uncultured Desulfobacteraceae bacterium
GCTGTTTCCTGACCACGACGAAATCCCCGTCCATGATGCCGTCTTCCTCCATGGAGTCTCCCTGTACCTCCAGGACAAAGCAATCCCCGCCTTCGCTAAAGGAAGGGGGCACTTCGATGGCCCTGGGGTCTTCCACCGCCTCGATGGGCCTTCCGGCGGCCACCTTGCCCAGGAGGGGAAGCTCGAAGCGCCGGGTCTCCACGGGGCTGATCACCTGGATGGCCCGTTTTCGGTTCTTCTCCCGTGGGAGGCGGATATACCCCTTTCTCTCCAGTATCCTGAGATAGGTGGTGACCGTGTTGTAGGAGGCAAAGCCGAACTGTTCGCGGATCTCATCAAAGCTGGGAGCCCTGTTCCATTCATCCATGTATCGGCCGAGATAGGCCAGAAAGGCCTTTTGTTTGGGTGTGAGTTTCATGGGGCCTCCTCCGTTGAAATGAAGTTCAAGTGACAAGATCCAAATGTCAAAATCACAATCTCTTGAAAAAACGATGAAGTCACTGCGGTTGGATGGGTAGCGAAACTGTTTTTTGGCATTTTATCATTTGGCAGTTGGGCTTTTTAGAGTCTTTAGTCGAATCACTTCCTGAAATGCAATCTATAATTTATAGCTTTACTTATACTGTAAGTTAAATAGAAAGTCAAGAGAAAAAACCGGAAACCGGGATTTCGAGAAAGGGGAAAACCCGTTGACCGAACGCTCTTCGAAACGGGCTCAACAGATGCCCGGCCAGCGATCAAGCGGGCTCCTGGTTCTCCTTCTGCTGGATATCGCACTGTTCTGAACGATATACAGAAAGCTAACCAGGCGACAAGATTAGACTTGTCAGGAATATCTTAAGTAGAGTACAAGCATAATTCAATGAGATAGCGAGCAGAGGCCTGGTAACCGACCGGCCTGTTTCGAGGTTCTTGTGGGGGGAAAGAGCTTTAATGCCATACGCCGAGGGCAGGCCAAAGGGCAGTCGGTGTTTGACCATCACCAACGAGATTAAATCGGTGGACCTCTATTGCTATTTGAGTGCTCGATTTGCATGCTTTGGTATTGGGGTCGCAAGGCAACAAAATATCTTTTTGATAGATCCTCTCTGCCCACAATGATACATTACAAAAAAACATCGTTGCTGAGAACAAAACTTCAGTTTTTCATGTAAGGAGGCGTGGAATGGAAGTCAAGACGTATTGCACAAATATGAGGGGTGAGCTTATTTCCTGGAAGGCAAAAACTTACGACATGGCCCGAAAACTGGACAAGAGGTCTTCAGGGGCGGATGAAAAGACCGAGGCTTCGATCTCTGAGCTGGGCGCCATGATTGATGAGCTCGAAAGAAAAATTGAAGAACTGGAAACATCTTGCCCTGCCAACTGGGATAAGGAAAGGGCCGATCTGGACGGAATGATAGCGGAAATGAACGAAAGATGGGGCGAGGCTGTTGAGATGTCTCCCGATGATTTTTGATGCTCGTACGTTTCGGCCCACTAAAGCCGGATTTAGAGCCAACGACTCCACTGCCCTAAGCGGAACCTTGTCGCCGGCAGCGTGCTCGCGGGTGGGACCACATGAACAGGTCGCGCCTGGAAAAAGCCATCGAATATATTAAGAATACAACTTCGGCCGATTTCGTATCTGGATATTATCCGTCTCCAGACGGGTCTTCGGGGCTCAAGAAAGAGGATCGGGGCTCAGGACACACCCATCAAGGAGTAGGCCATGGAGGCCTCTGGAAACCTTCTACGCTTAGCGGAGTGTTGATGATGGATTTCGGCCTGTGCCGGAAGATCATGGATAATGTGTCAGGGGTCGTGGTAGGGAAGGCTGAAGCGCTGGAACTGCTCATGGTGGGCCTTCTTGCTGACGGCCATGTGCTGATCGAAGACGTCCCGGGGTTGGGAAAAACCCTGATCGCCAAGTCCCTTGCCCGCACCATGGGCGGATCATTCAAGAGGGTCCAGTTCACACCCGACCTTCTGCCCGCCGACATTACCGGATTTAACATCTACAGTCAGAAAACCGGTCAATTCCATTTCCAGCCGGGACCTGTAATGACAAATGTGCTTCTGGCCGACGAGATAAATCGCACAATTCCCCGGACCCAATCAAGCCTCCTGGAGAGCATGGAGGAGAGGCAGGTGACCGTTGACGGTCAAACCTATCTCCTTCCTCGGCCTTTTTTCGTCATAGCAACCCAGAATCCCATAGAGCTCGAGGGAACCTTTCCCCTGCCTGAGGCGCAGCTTGATAGATTTCTCCTGCGGATTCATCTTGGCTATCCGGAAGGGGATGAAGAAATAACCATCATGAAGCGCTTCCAGAAAATGGACCCACTTCTTGAGCTGAAGCCGGTGGTGAAGCCCGAGGAAATCGCTCAATTGCAGGAGTCGAGAAAAGATATTCTTGTCTCGAGACCGGTGATGGAATACATCTCGGCAATCGCAGGTGCCACCCGCTCCCACGAGAAGGTCCGCTTTGGAGTAAGCCCCAGGGGATCCCTCGGACTCATGAGGGCCGGCCAGGCCTTGGCTGCCTTGAGGGGGAGATCCTATGTACTGCCGGATGACATCAAGCATCTTGCTCCGGCAGTGATGGCCCATCGCGTGATCCTTAAAGATCAGGAAAGATTAAGGGATTTGACGCCGGAGGTGTTTCTGAAGGAACTCATTGGCCAAATCCCGGTGCCCTCGCCCTCAACCTAAAACCATGAACCAAGAGTTTCAGGAAACAAGGGAGCCTACCATCTTCTCAGTGCCGCTGATGCGCTTCATGGTGGTATGCGCCCTCTTTGTTGCCCTTCTAAATGGTCAGAACTCGCTGGCCCTTCTGGCGATAATTGTCTTGGTGGTGGTAAGCGGGGCCAGGCTTTGGAGTCGATTCAGCCTCAGGGCTGTGTCATGCATTTCCGGTCTGGACAAGTCGCGGGTATTCCCCGGGGAAATACTCCTATTAAAGGTCGAGGCCGTAAATGCCAAGTTTTTGCCGGTCTGGCTACGTGTAACGATTACGGGTGCAGATAAGGAACTTTTCTTCAGGAAAAACGAACCCCTCTACCGTGAGACCGGTCTCCTCTGGCACGAGCGGGGTTCTTTGGGATGGGAACTCATGGCCAAAAAAAGGGGAGTATATGCCCTTGGTGGGTTTTCTCTCAAGATTTCCGATCTTCTTGGATTTTTCCCCAGGGAAGTCGGGCAGCAACAGAAGCTCGATCTCATCGTATACCCAAGGATTCACACGCTCAAGGATATCGCCATCCCACGCAGAGACCTGTTTGGAAAGGCGGGAGAGAAGAATCCCCTCCAGGACCCGGTGTACCTTCTTGGAACCAGGGAATATCAATCATGGCAACCGGCCCGATACATCCACTGGAAAGCAAGTGCAAGGCACAATCTTCTCCAGGAAAAGCTCTTTCAGCCCTCGGAACAGGAAAAGGTCCTCTTGGTGTTTGAAGTGAAAGGCTTTTCAGAACGTCAAGCTGCAGAGGAGCTTGAGGAGGCCGTTGAGACGGCTGCATCCATTGCCGTTCATCTTGAGAAAAAAGGATGCGCCGCAGGTTTGGTGACGGACGCCCGGTTGAAGGGAGGAGGATCATTTGTCCTCCCTGTGGCAAGAAGCGCAGGACAAACTGCAGCAATCCTTGAAACCTTTGCGAGGATTGAAAACAGTCCGGAGAGGGATCTGGTGGAGACCCTCGAGCGCGGCCTCAAAACGAGCTGGGGCACCAGCTGTCTTTATTTTACCTATGACAGCAATGCCGCAAGTCCTATTGTGGACGAATTCTTCAGGAGGAGAAGGATTCCTGTCCTGCGCGTTATCAGCGGGAGGCCCCCGACTGCATCGGGAGACGCAATAAACCCCCTTGTCAAACAGCTCCATCTTGATGAAATAGCGGTCAGGGGTAGTGGAGCGCCATGAACACGCCAAGACATAGACTGCTGCTGCTCCTATTAGCTGGTTGTATGGAGCTTTGCTGGATTTTCGCCTGGGCCACCTTCCTTACAGATACGTTCTTCAACAAGCCCTTCCCCCTTCCGGAGGTAATGATCCCCTTCTATCTGGCAGCAGGGCTTACCGTCGTTTCCAAAGGCCGGGGGTGGAGGGTCCTGACGTTGCTTGCGTTCCATGCCGCAGGTCTGCTTCTGGCAGCACTTCGAGTTCTCCACCATTTTTTCTCCGGGGCGCATCCATTATTGGGACTCCATTGGTTAAAGGATCTATTTGGAAGCAACCCTGATTTCATTGGTTGGCTTTCTATCCTATTCATCCTCTTTTGCTCCGTTTTCGTTTATGTGAAGGGGGCACGGTTTGCCGCAAAACCAATGGACCACCTGGCCCTCTGTGCCCGTTTTGATCTTGGGATAGCCGCCTTTTTTACCCTCTTTTTCGTCCATTTCATGATTGAAGCAAAGGGAGGGGTAGTCATGGGTGGCGCCCTTCCCCAGCGCATGGTCCTGCCCTTTTTTCTGTTCGGCCTTTTGGGAATCGGCCTTGCCAGGAACCATGGTGGCGGAGAGAGGTCATTTGTCTCCGGTTACCATGCAGTGGGAACCATCATGGCATTTTCACTGGTGGTCCTTGCCTTCGGGACGGGGCTGATCCTTTTCTTTCTGCCCTATTTGACCAGGGCCGCGGAGATAGGTTATGCGGGGCTCAAGACGGTTTCCGCTCCCCTCGGCCCGATCCTCATGGGGATCCTTCAATTCCTGTTTCGACCGAGGAATTTCCGGAGCGGGGATATGGGAGTTCCTCCCCAGACCCGCACCCCGGACGCCCCGGTTGGGGAGGGCGGGTGGGCCGAGCGGGTTATGATGGCGGCCGCCTGGGGGCTTGGGGTACTGCTTGCCCTTGTGGCCCTGTCCATTCTGGTTTTGTCGCTCTGGTATCTCTGCAGATGGCTTATGTCCAGAACCTCCACTGGCCGGAAGGTCGCGTGGAATTCGGATCCACTGCTGTCCTGGCTCAGAAGGAAATTGGACTTTTGGGTCTTCATGGTGAAAGCCACGGCACGGGCGTTTAAGTCGCACAAGAGCGCAGGTGAGATCTACACGGCCTTTCAAAGGTGGGGAAGAAAAAGCGGCCTTACCCGCCTTCCCCATGAAACGCCAAAAGAATACGGCAGTCGAATGAAGGGGGCGCTTCCCCGGCTTGAACCGGAGTTCGAAGTGATCATTGATGCCTTCAACGAAGAGGCCTATGGAGAAAACCGTTTGGATGAAGCCACGCTTGATAACGCGAGAAGGGCCATGCACAGACTCAAGCGGCCTTCCCTTTGGTTTTCAAGGATGAGGTTGTTATTTGTTTTCAATAAAGGGTAAAGGGCGCCTGCTTTTCACTTTCGGCAAAATTGCATTTGTCCCGCACAAAAAGCCTGATGCTTGTCCATGTCGCTCCTCCTTCGCACATCGTGTTCCGCTTGGCCATGGGCAATTTGCATCCCCGACCTAAAACGGTTGGCAAGGACGCGGAGATTTCCTGCCTTTCCATTTTTCATTGGCAACCGGCTTCAAATGCTCTATATTTTAGACCTGAGGAAACGAGGCCTTGTGAGGCATGGTATGAATCCAATGACAAAGCATGCCCGGTCCCTCGGTTTTTCAATGAATGCAGCTCGAGGCATGGGTCGGCAAAGGGCCCCTCAAGGTGCATGCTATGATTCAGGGAGGGCTTGGGTATGAATACCGTCAATGCTGAGAAATGGTTGGGCTTGGCTCGGAAATTTATGGAGTCCCGCATCTTTCTTACCGGGGCTGAAATGGACCTGTTCACGCTTCTCACCCCGGCTCCGCTTTCGGTTCAGGAAATCGCCGCAAAGAAGCAGGCCGACTCAAGAGGTTTGACCATACTCCTGAATGCCCTTGCCGCCATGGATCTCCTGGTCAAGGAGGCAGGAAAATATCAGTGCCCTGCTCGGGTGTCCCGTTTTCTTTCCAGGGACGCTCCAGGATCGGTCCTTCCCATGGTTCTTCACATGGGTCATCTGTGGAAGCGGTGGTCCGGGCTCACAAATGTGATTCAAGGCCTGGACGTCCAGATGGAACCCATTACTTCCACGAAAGATGAGCGTGACTTGCGGGCATTCATCGGAGCCATGCACGTCGTCGCCAAATCTATTGCACCTCGAGTTGTTGCCGCAATCCGGCCGGCTTCGTGCAGAGCCCTTTTGGATGTCGGAGGGGCTCTGGGAACCTATACCCAGGCTTTTCTGGAGGTCGTACCCGAGATGAAGGCCACTTTATTCGACAGGCCTGAAGTCATCGAGATGACCCGGAAATATCTCGGCGATGCCGGCGTCTTGGGGCGTGTCACTCTGGTGCCTGGAGACTTTTATGCCGAAGAACTGCCGGGCGGTCACGACCTGGCCTTGGTCTCCGCCATCATCCATCAGAACAGTCCCGATCAGAACCTCGAGCTTTTCTCCAAGGTGTTTCGGGCTCTGATCCCCGGCGGCCGAATCGTTATCCGGGACCATATTATGGAGGCTGACCGGACCAGACCCAAAGACGGCGCCATCTTCGCCGTTAATATGCTCATGGTTACGCAGTCCGGGGGGACGTACACCTATGACGAGGTCCGAGCGGCCCTTTCAAAAGCGGGATTCGCGCGCGTTCGCCTCCTTCAATCCGGAGAGCATATGGACGGTCTGGTGGAGGCATTCAAACCTTGATGCCTTTGAAAAGCTCATCCTAGCGTCCATGGAAAGGCGTACCGCTCCATGGGTGTATCGCAGTCCATGGTTTCGTTAGGAATCCGAAAATCGAACGCTTCGGATTCCATCGGAAATGGGCTAAGGCATTTGCCTTATGGGTTTTTTTCTCCAGGGCGTCACCATAACGGTTGCGTCTAAACAACCGGCAGGTGAGGAATGAAAAATGAAAGTTGTGGTCAACGGCATTCATATGAATTTCGAGATATCAGGAAAGGAGGAGGCCCCTGTCGTCGTGCTTAGCCATTCCCTAGGCTCCGACATGGCCATGTGGAATCCCCAGATAGGACCTCTAAAATCCATTTACGGGGTTCTCCGTTATGACACCCGCGGCCACGGCGGGAGTGACGCACCGAAGGGTGCCTATACCTTGGATCAGCTTGGAGAGGATGCCATTGGGTTATTGGATGCCTTGTCTGTGGACGCGGTCCACTGGGTGGGACTGTCCATGGGTGGGATGATAGGCCAGTACATGGCTCTGAATCATCCCGATCGACTCCGGTCTCTCGCCTTGTGTGATACCGCAGCCGCTATTCCCCCGGAGGCTCAACCGGTATGGGAGGAACGGTTGCGCACGGTTCGCAAAGCGGGAATGCAGGGCCTGGTGGACGCCACTCTGGAACGCTGGTTCACGTCACCCTATCTGAGTCAAAATCCACCTGAGGTAAAACTGATCCGTGAACATTTCCTGGCTACCCCGGTTCCGGGCTATATGGGATGCAGCGAAGCCATCAGAGGCCTCCATTATCTCGAAAGGCTTTCCGAGATCAGACTCCCGACATTGATTATGGTGGGTGAAGAAGATGAGGGTACGCCGGTGGCCGCTTCCCGCGCTATGCACGAGCGCATCCCTGATTCCAGACTGGTGGTATTGCCCTCTTCCGCGCATCTTTCAAACCTAGAGCAAACCGACGCCTTTAACGAAGCCCTGATGGAATTCCTGGAAGACCATTGATCCGCAGAATCCGGAATGTGCGAAAGTTGTATTTGTCCTGCTTCTGGCGCCCCGATCGCTGGATCCAGTCGTTGCTTCGACAAGCGCGCGTGAAAAAAGAGTCAAACGGCAATTGAGGACGGACAACCGGCAAATCACGTCTTGCTCAATTGCGGGCGAATGTTTGACACAGCAAGGCCTTTATTCTATATTCTCCTGCAAAAAAGCGTCTTCCAGCCGTCCGGTCAGTGCTCCGGCGCGAAAAGGAGAAGATATATGAAGATGGATCCAAACCGAATGTACCTCGAAGACATGGGCGAAATCGTCATGTCGCGGAGCGGCAAAGACATCTGGCTCGTGAGGGAAATTTCCAAGCATGAAACATTTCGGGGCAGGAGTCTTCCGGAGAAGATTTACGTGGTTGATTTTCCAGGGCGAGGCCTTGGTGAGGAATTTTTGTTAA
>CAYUCJ010000140.1:0-8057 GCA_964443285.1 uncultured Desulfobacteraceae bacterium
AGCTAACTTATGCCGCAAACGGCAACCTATGGGCAACGAAGAGGAGGCGTCCTGAGCTCTGTTGAATAAAGCGACTTCGTTGGAAGCTAACTTATGCCGCAAGCGACAACCTGTCGGGAACGAAGAGGAACCGAACCTGACAATCTTTTTCAAATGCTTTCTAATCACTCCAGAGGGGATGGACGCCGATTTGGGGTTCAGAGTCGCGCCGTAAAAGCGCGTAGGGTTTGGGAGGCGTGAACCCCAAATAGTCGTCCATGTAGAAGTGAGTTGCCAAGTGCATTATGAGAAAGCACATGAAAAAGATTCTCAGATCCGCTTCCTTGAACCCGGATGAAAAAGTGACTTCGTTGGAAGTCAGCCTTCCCATGATCTTTTGGAAACTTCCTTGCAGCAAAAGGGATGCACTACCCCTCCCGCTGTGGTTCAATGCGCCTTACTTGGAGCTGTGGATTCGTTTCCGAAAGGGAATATCGGGGATGTCTGATCTGTTTCCATGCTACATTTTTGTAGTTTTGGTGGGGTTCTGCATACAAAATTGTTTTCCCAACCGAGACTTTTTTCTAATTCGGGGGGCATTTCGATAGGGGAAGAAACACCGGGGCGGCACCCCGTCGTTTCATCTTATTTGCGAAGGAGGCGGCATGTTCTCATAAATCAAACAGTTGTGGGATGTTGAAAAACCGATCATAGATGCGTATAGCCCCGGAAAATGTTGCAGGCAACATTGTGGCACGTCTCTTGCTCAAAAGGTTCGTGATGGTTTGGCTGGGGAAACAGCGCAAGAACAATCCCATTTCTCAAGAGGAGGCAGGTATGAATAAGCTAGGGACAAGAAAAGATGTGTTGGAGTTGATCCGTAAAGAGGACATCAAGATCGTGGATCTCCGTTTCATGGACTTCCCCGGCCTGTGGCAGCACTTCTCCGTCCCCGCCAGGGAGATCGAAGAAGAGACTTTTGAAGGGGGTCTCGGCTTTGATGGGTCCAGTATCAGGGGATGGCAGGCGATCAACGAATCCGACATGCTGGTCAAGCCCGTGCCTGAAACCGCGTTTATCGATCCGTTCTTTTCCGATAAGACACTGGTCATGATCTGCAACATTTGTGATCCGGTGACTGGGGAAGACTACACGCGCGATCCCAGGAACATCGCCCGGAAAGCGGAAAAGTTTCTCAATAGCCAGGGCGTAGCAGATATCGCCTATTTCGGGCCCGAAGCGGAATTCTTTATTTTTGATGACATCCGGTTCGACCAGAACACCCACGAAGGATACTACCACATCGACTCTGTGGAGGGCCAATGGAACACCGGCAGGGTGGAATCGCCGAACCTGGGTTACAAACCCAGGTACAAAGAGGGCTATTTTCCTGCACCGCCGACAGACAGCCAGCAGGACATTCGGAGCGAAATGCTGCTGACACTCGAAAAAATCGGTATTCTCATCGAAGCCCAACACCACGAAGTGGCCTCCGGGGGACAGGCGGAAATCGACATGCGATTCGCCCCGCTGCTTGAAATGGCTGACGATGTGCTCAAATACAAATACGTGATCAAGAACACGGCGCATAAGTACAACAAGACGGTGACCTTCATGCCCAAACCCCTTTTCAATGACAACGGGACGGGCATGCACGTCCACATGTCGTTCTGGAAAGATGGGGAAAACCTTTTTGCAGGAGACGGGTATGCAGGGATGTCGGAAATGGCCATGTACGCCATTGGTGGGATCCTGAAACACGCGCCTGCCCTGCTGGCCTTTTGCAGTCCGACGACCAACAGCTACAAGCGACTGGTCCCAGGCTTTGAGGCCCCGGTCAACCTGGCCTATTCCAGCCGCAACCGGAGCGCGGCCATTCGGATTCCTCTCTACTCCACCTCTTCCAAGGCCAAGCGGTTCGAGTTTCGCTGTCCCGATCCCAGCTGCAATCCTTACCTGGCCTTTTCCGCCATGCTCATGGCCGCGGTCGATGGGATCCTGAACAAGATCCACCCAGGGGACCCCCTCGACAAGGATATCTATGATCTGCCGCCTGAGGAACTGGAAAAGGTCCCCCAGACCCCGGGCTCGTTGAGGGAGGCCCTCAACGCCCTCGAAGCGGATCACGATTTTTTGCTGAAAGGGGATGTCTTCACCTCGGACGTCATAGAGACGTGGATAGCCTACAAGATGCGGAACGAAGTGCAGGCCATCGAGCTGCGGCCGCATCCTTGGGAATTTGCACTTTACTACGACATATAGCCCCTGATCCGCCATCAAGGTATCATCTGTGGCATTGCCTTCGATCGCTCCTCCCTGCGACGTATTGTTCATACGTCTCAGTCGTCGCTCCTCGGCGCCTTACATCTGACACCTTGCTGGTGATCAGAAATGTTCCCAAATGGCATGGTGCAGGACTTCGAGCGTAAATTAGACGGTGGATTTGGGATAGTCCATCTAGCTTTTTTGTCATAATTGATGTATAGAAAAGGGGGTCACTCCGATGCAGTCGGAGGGCCCCTTTTTTGCTGTACTTGGTATTCTACGAATAGATCTGAGTTAAAAAGGGATGCTAATGTTTCTGGGGATTTCACACAATGTCAAATTTCAAAACCCAAATGTCAAATCAATGTCAATTATCAAATGACCAAATTGAACGATATTTGAACTTTTGCGATTCCCGGTGACGACCCCGGCTGCAGTAGACATTGGGTAGAATATATTTTGTCATTGAGGCATTGGGATTTCATTTGACATTTGAGCTTTGACATTTGTTTCTTTCCGGTTTGCCCGCATACGGCGGGCTTATCCGGATGCTGTTATCGACTTGACTATGAAAAGGACAGGATGTGAAACCCGACATCCATAGACTCAGAGAGACCTGCCCCGACGTCGGTGAGGCCTTCATCGACGGACATGTCTCCCGGTTGAACGAAAGGTATTTCAGCAGCTTTTCTGAGGAGGAAGTGTGTCTGCACCTCCAGGCACTCTACTTGCTGCGGCCGGAAAAACCCGTGGACGTCCTCACGCTCATGAGAAAGGACGGGAGCGTCGATTGCACGGTCCTCGGCTTTGATTACCCGTCGGTGTTTTCTCTGATCACCGGTCTGCTCGCCGGAATGGGCTTCTCGATTATCTCAGGAGAAATCTACACTTACGGGCATGTGCCGAGCAATGGGAAACGGTTGGGGGGGAGGCGCGGTCGAAAACGGTCCGGGAATTCCCGGGATCCCTTGAGGCGGCGCCGGATCATCGACCATTTTTCGGGGAAAATAAGTGAGGCCTTCACTTTCAAAGAGTGGGCCGCCATGTTCCGGGAGAGGCTGGAGCGAGTGTGTTCTCTGATGGAGGAGGGGGGTGAGCAGGCAGTCACCAAGGCCAAGCAGCAGGTGAACGAGATGGTCGTCAGCAGGCTGGCTCAGCTCAACCGGGACGCAACGCCCGTCCTGTTTCCCCTGAAGATAGAACTGGAAAATGAAACCGAAGCGCTTACGAGCGTGAAGGTCACGTCGGAAGACACCCCGGCTTTTCTCTATTCCCTGAGCAATGCCCTCTCGCTGCACGGCATTTCCATAGAGCAGGTCCGAATCCGAACCATCCGCGGCCGCATCGAGGACCAACTCTATCTGGCGGACCTTCACGGGAACAAGATCCAGGATGAGCGCACCCTGAACAAGATAAGATTCTCCGTGCTCTTGACGAAACAGTTTACCTATTTTCTCGCACAGGCACCGGATCCCTTCAATGCGCTGTCACGTTTCGAATATCTTGTGGATGATGTCATGAAACTCCCGCACCAGGGAAAGTGGCTCGACATGCTGACGGATCCCCGTTATCTGCAGGGACTTGCGCGGTTGCTGGGGGCAAGCGACTTCCTCTGGGAGGATTTTATCCGGCTTCAGTATGAATCCCTGTTGCCCATGCTCAAACCCCACCTGAAGGGAGAGGACTTCAAAGAGCCGGTGGAGACCCTGGGGGAGAGGCTGGCCCGCTGCCTGGATGGGAAGCGGTCGATGGAGAAAAAGCGCGAGGTGCTCAATGCCTTCAAAGACCGTGAGATCTTTCTCATCGACCTGAGCCATATCCTGGACCCCCGGGTGGACTTTCTGGTGCTCTCCAGCAAATTGACCCGCCTGGCGGAAAATGTCATCCGGGCTTCAGTGGATATCGTCTTCAATGACCTGGTGGCACGTTTCGGGAGACCGAGGTCCGTTGCCGGGCTGGAAGTCAGGTTTGCCATCCTGGGGCTTGGGAAACTTGGGGGAGCGGCCCTCGGTTATGCATCCGATATCGAATTGCTCTTCGTTTACGGCGACAACGGGAAGACCGACGGGGATGAACCTTTGGACAACGGGGTCTTTTTTGACCGGCTTGTGCGGGATCTGAATCAGTTCATCGAGGCCAAACGGGAGGGAATCTTTCGTCTTGATCTCAGGCTCCGGCCGCACGGCAACGCGGGCCCCCTGGCCTCCAGCCTCGAAAATTTTTGCCGTTATTACGGGGCGGGAGGCCAGGCCCACTCCTATGAACGACTGGCAATGGTGAGGATGAGGGCCATCGGTGGCGACAAGGACCTCGGCGCGCGGCTTGAGCGGCTCAGGGATGAGATGGTCTACGCGTCTCACAGCATCGATCTGGCCGAACTGCAGGGCTTGAGAAAGAAACAATTTCGCGAGAAGGCTTCCGGTGAAAGGATGAACGCCAAGTTCAGCCCCGGCGCACTCGTGGATCTGGAGTATGGTATTCAGGCGCTCCAGGTGGTGAACGGCAAGGATGTCCCCTCCATGAGGACACCTCTGCTTCACGAGGCTCTGCTGGCCCTTGGCGACGCAGGCGTCCTGCTCCGCGGGGAGGCCGCCAGGCTGGTTGCCGATTACCATTTCCTCAGGAAACTGATCAACGGCATGCGGATGCTGAGGGGTTCGGCGCGTGACCTTTTCCTGCCGGAACCCCGCTCCCAGGAGTACAGGCATCTGGCCCGCCGGATGGGTTATCGGAGGGGCAGCCCGCTGGAGCCCGCGGAACAGCTTCGCATCGATTTTGAGGCCCACACAGCTTCCGTTCGTGCTTTTGTCGAACACCACTTCGGACGGGAGTCCATACCGGGACCCATGACAGGTACCGTGGCCGACATCGTCCTTTCTTCCTCCATCTCGAAGGAACTCAGGAGGAAGATCCTCCTGAGCGCCGGATTCGAGGACCCGGAAAAAGCCTATGTGAACCTCAGGAGCCTGGCAGGAAAAGGGAGTCGCCAGGAGACCTTTGCCAGGCTGGCCGTGCTGGCATTCGACATGCTCAGGCACCAGCCCAACCCGGACATGGCCCTGAACAACTGGGAGCGATTCGCGAGGGTCCTGCCGAGCCCGGAATTCCATTTCGGGTTGATGCTGTCCCAGCCCCTGCGGCTGGAGATCCTCCTGGGGATTTTTTCAGGAAGCCAGTTCCTCACGGATACCCTGGTGCGGAACCCCGAGTTTTTTGAATGGGTGACGATTCCCGAAATCCTGAGAAAGACGCGAAGGAAAGAGGAGATAGTCGGGGAGTTGCGTGAAGCGGCGGGGAGCTCCCGGGACAGGGGGCAGTGGCTCAACAGGCTCAGGAGGCTGAGACGCCGTGAAATACTCCGTATCGGCACGAGAGACATCTGCCTGGGGGTGCCCACACGGGAAGTGGTTCAGGAGCTTTCCAGTGTGGCTGACGCCGTCGTTCGGGTGGCGGTCGAAAGGATATGGGAGGAACTGAAAGAAGGGGACAGGACGTTGGAAAAAGGAGGGCTGGAGACGGGATTCTGCGTCATGGCCCTGGGCAAGCTGGGGGGAAACGAGTTGAATTATAGCTCCGACATCGACCTCCTGGGCCTGTGGCATTACCCTGCGGCTCACGAGACCGGCGGCGCGGGCAGGACCTTCTGCAAAGAGCTCTATGCCCGGGTCATGGATAGGCTCCGATTGGACCTGTCATCCCACACAGAGGAAGGATATGCCTACCGGGTGGACTTGAGACTGAGGCCTTTCGGTCGATCCGGAGAACTGGTTCCCGAACTCTCCGCTCTGGAGAACTATTATCACTACGGGGCATCCATCTGGGAGATCCAGGCCGCCCTGAAAATGAGGCCGGTTGGGGGCAATCTGCAGTTGGGTTATCTATTTCTGGAAAGCATCCGGCCCGTCCTGATGAGCCCCAGACCGGGGAGGGAGATCGCCGCATCCATCGAACGAATGCGCCACATGTCCGTGAAGCATGCCACAGGCAGGCCGGATTCTACCATCAATGTCAAGACCGGCATAGGAGGTCTGCGTGACGTGGAATTCCTCGTCCAGGGACTGCAGCTCTTTTATGCTTCGGGTCGGCCTGCGTTGCTCCAGGGCAATACCCTGTTGGCGCTCGAAGCACTCTGTGAAAGCGGCTTTCTGCCGGAACCCATTTCCCAGGAACTGAAGGAAGATTATCTCTTTCTTCGAAAGACAGAGCACTGTCTGCAAATCATGGAGGACCTCCAGGTTCACGCCCTGCCCAGAAATGCGGGCGAAGTGGCGTCGCTGGCCAAACGGGTCCTGGGCCCTAGCGGCGACCGGGAGGTCTTCTTGGAAAAATTGAACCGCTGCACCGGACGGATTAGAACCTTTTATGAAACCTATCTCCTGAGTCATCTGGCCGTGGCTGATGCTCAGGGGGGAGGCGCGAGAACTGATGGAAGAAATCCAGGCTGAGACCTATGGTAAATACATCAAGGCCATCACCGACATCAGCCGGGCCATTACTTCGGATCTCTATCTGGAAGATATCCTCAAGCTTATCGTGATGGTCACCGCCAAAGTGACGGGGGTGGAGATCTGTTCTTTGTGGCTGATTGAGTCGGGTGAAAGCACCGAAAGGATCCGGCTGAAGGCCACACAGGCCATCGACCCTGAGTACGTGAAGGATCGGTCTCTGACCATGGATGAGGGGGTGGTTGGCTACGTGGTGACTCGAAACCGGCCGCTCATGGTGAAAGACGTGCTCGCGGAGCCCCGTTTCAAGGAAAAAGAGATGGCCAGGAAGCTGGGGCTGGTCTCCATGCTCGGGGTGCCGCTCCAGGCAAAAGATGGAAAGGTGATCGGGGTTATCAATTGTTTTACGTCGGAACCCCACGCCTTCTCCCAGACCGAGATCAACATGATTACGGCTGTGGCCAACCAGGCGGCGGTGGCCATCATGAACACGGAACTCATGGTGAAATCCAAGGTGATCCAGGAGGAATTGGAGACCCGGAAGCTGGTGGAACGCGCCAAGGAGATCATCATGCAGCGGCGCCGGACCGGCGGCGAAGAGGCCTACAGGTGGCTCCAGAAGAAAAGCATGGACTCCCGCAAGTCCATGCGCCGGATAGCGGAAGCCATCATCCTCTCGGAGGAATTGTAGGGATTTTTTTGACTTGACTGGAGGCCGGAATTTGCTATGATAAGAGATCTAATAAGAGGTTTTTCGCACAACGGCGTGCGAAAACTGGTTTATAACTGTGGGTCAAGACAAAGGCGTGTGTGTCCATTGGTTCGGGCTAAACGTCTTTTTTTTGTCCTGTAGCCCATTTTCTGCCCGAAAGGATCCATGCTACAATGAATGATCAAAGAAAACCAACCCTCGCCCTCTTCTACTGCCAGAATGTGCCCCAAAGCAGTGAAGCGGACCGCCAGGGCCTGGAAGAGCAATACGGCCCGACCATCCGGTTCTTTCCGATTCCATGCAGCGGCAGACTGGAACCGATCCACCTTTTGAAAGCCCTGGACGAGTTCGCGGACGCCGCCTATGTCATTACCTGCCCCGAAGGGGTTTGCAGGTACTTTGAGGGGAACCGGCTGGCGAAGAAGCGGGTGGAGCGGACCAGGGAGATTATCGGGAGCATCGGATTGGAGGGCGAGCGAGTCGGGATCGTGGTGGGCGAAAAGGGAGGCCCCGACACACTTGCGCAACAGGCCGAACGTTTGACGGTGAAGGTTTCCGCATTGCCGCCGTCTCCTGTGCACAATAGATGAGGAGAAATAGGATATGATAACAGCCGAACAGAAGCCCATTGATGAGATTCGGGAAATGATCGCCCC
>CAYUCJ010000141.1:0-8013 GCA_964443285.1 uncultured Desulfobacteraceae bacterium
ATCACGCGATTCCTCAGTGGAAAGGATCCGGAAGGCCTTTCCAGTCTCAAGGTTGAGGAAGGTGGCCGCCATGATCCCGTAATCCACGAACTTCAGAGACCGCCTGCCCAGTTTTACGCCGGTCACATGGGCTATGGCATCGGCCGTGCAGCGATCCATTTCCACGTAGACGATAAGTTTCTTGATCTGTTCCGGGCTGTCCGGTTCGTCTAGGCCGATAAGGCGGCACCCCAAAAGGGCCATACGCACCCCCACCACCTGTCCGGGGCACAAGTGCCCATGCGCAGCGGCCGAAGAACTGAGAAGTTTGTCAAAGGGTTTCATAACTTGAGGCCTCCCTGCGGCCACTTCAATTGGGCTTCGGGAACCTTCCCATCGAGGTGGCTGCCCGTATTTTGTCGTAACACACGGATTATCCGGATGAACGCAAGAAACGGTAACGGGTTTACCGGATCCTTTATGTTAATTTTAACATAACAGGAGATAAAAAAACAGAGAACAGGATCTCAATCCCGATTTCACGTCCGCCTTTCTTCTCTTCTTCTTTCCTCTTCCAGGAACGATCGGAGAAACCCGGCAAAAATACGGTAAAAAGGAGTGGATGCATTCTCTTCCACCTTTTTCAGACATGGTTCAGCCCAGCAGGCAATGTGTTCCCGGAGAAATGCATTCTGTCTTTCTTCATAGACCCGGGCCGCCTCCTGGTCCCCTTGCCCGAGGTGTGCGGCCCGTATCCTGCAGAGATGGGACATGTATTCCAACTCCGTGGCGAGATGATCGGCGCTTTCATCAAAACCGGGGGCGGTTTCCAGCCCCTCGCTCTCATAGAGATTCATCACCTCTTTAGTAAAAGAAACATCCATCACGTGGCGGGTTTTGGCATCGTTCACCGCCATTGAAGTACGATATGCGGATTCGTAAGGATGCACGAATGGTTTGCCCGGGACACGGAACAAGGCCTCATAATCCATGAGGAGTTCCTCCATATATGTCGCGGGCTCCTCCAGACGCTGCCTTAGTTCCCTGAGGGCCGTTTCGGCCCCGCAGCCATGAAAGAGGGACTGCAGGGCCGAGGCGGCTTGTTCATCCAGGATTCGCCCGAGTTCCCCTGATGTGAGGGGTTTTTGAAACAGGGCGGAGAAAAAACCGTACAGGGTTCCACGACCATTTTCAATCTCCTGGTGTTCGTTCTGATCCATGCTCACCTCTCAAGATCCTGCTGGAACGGCAAAACGTTCCATCAAATTTTCTCAACGCCGACCCGGGAATCTCCATAGGAGGCGCTCCCCCCGATACCATCCTGGAGACAGACGTTTTTCAGGTAGGGATCAACGAGGATCACCGGATTTATGGAGCAGCCTTCACCGATCCATTTTGCCGAGTCTGTTTTTGACCCATCCATTTCATAAGGCCTGCTACTGTATTCCCAGTGACCCAATGAGTGGGGGACGCAGATGACGCCGGGACGCATTCCCTCCGTTACCCAGGCCTTTCCGAAGACGCCCTGCTCATTGGTCTCGGAAAAAACCTTCACCTCATCACCGTGACTGATGCCCAGCTTTCTTGCATCGGCCGCATTGATCTGAACCACTTCCTTGGGGGTTACCCCCATAAGCCATGAACTGGCTGCTGTCCTGGCCTGGGCGTGATAGACGGGATGATAGGTAATGGCCAAGAACGGGTATTTTGAGGAAGGCAGGCCCAGGGGCTTGCCCCTGGAGTCCCTCCCGGGCTCGAACAGGGGCAATCCGTCATAGAATTCGCCCGTCATGGAGTCGGGGGTGGTGGCCAATTGTTCATTATAGATGAGGCAGGGCCCCTTATAGGCATGGTGTGTATGGGGGTCTTTGTAGGCCTTTCCATGATCTTCGAAGCGTCCGCCCCGTCTGACCACGTATTGTACCTTTTCTTCCTCTGTCGCACCCGGAACGGCATCGCCTTTCTTGTCTCCGTATGCGATGTTCGCCACGAGCCTCCTGTACCAGTCCCAGGGCTTTTCAAGGGGAAGGCCGGGACCAAACCCGTCTTTGCCGTAACCCGGAAGTTTCATCTTGGTTGCCATGTCGATCACGATCTCCTCGAGCATTTTTGTATCCTTGAATACGGGATCCACAACGGGCTGCCTGAAACCGCTAGTCTGGGTCAGGATCGTGGGCGCCACGTGGGGTGTTGCGTAGTCCTCCAGGAAATGCCGACAGGGCAGGATGTAATCGGCAAGAGAAGAAGTCTCTCCCATGACGATGTCGATCGCAATAAAAAGGGGCAGTTTTTTCGTGTCCTTGAGCAATTCGATCTGGTGGGTACCTGCCGGGGCTGAATAGACCACGTTGTTCCAATAGGTGATCAAACACTTAACCGGATAGGGATACTGGTCTGCGACACTCGGGACGACTTCCTGGTAGACGTTATTAAATCCGAAGGGAAACCAGGGACGCTTGGCTGGGTAACCCTTTTCCTTGAATTCAGCGGTTGTTTCGTAGTTCTTCTTGTGACGGTCGATGGGAATTCCCGACGCCTTTACCTTGCCGGGGTGAAGGGACTTCTGTAGATTATAGGGATTTCCAGGCTTGCCGCCCACCTCGTGCCAGTGGCTGCCTCCGTGGGCCTCGCATCCGCCTTTCCAGGAGATGTTGCCAATCAGAAAATTGAGCATTCCGATCGTTCTGGCCGTGTAGGTGCCGTTGGTGTGCTGGACGGATCCCCTGTAGAAATCCGCTATGGCCCTGCGGCCGTGTGAAGTGAAGTCGTCCGCCTCCTGTTCTATCAGGCTGGGATCCAGTCCGCAGATGGAACCGTATTCCTTGAGACTTTTCTCCATCACACGATCCACCAGGAGTTTGTAGACGCTCTTGACCTTAACGCCCTTGACCATGGTATCGACCAGGAGGTCCCCATGGGTGGCTTTTTCGGCCGGTGTGGGCTGCCCTCCTTCCATGACCAAAGTCTTATCCCCGTCCCGGAGGAATTTCCGGTCGTCTTCCCGAACCAGATACGTGGCGTTTGTCCAGGTGAGATGGCCGTCGCCGCTCTTGGATGATTCGGCGTTTGGGTAAGAGAGGTATCTGAGATCGACGCGATCGTGTTCCATCATCCATCGCATCATTCCGAGTGCAAAGGCGCCGTCCGTTCCCGGTGCTATGGGTACCCAGCGGGCGGCCTTGGCTGCGGAGTTGGAGAACCTGGGGTCGGCCACCACCATGGTGCCTCCCCTTTCCCTGAAGAAATTAAGTTTCCGGGCAAGGGCCTGCATGGGGAAATTGGCCTCGTAAGGGGCGGCGCCGAAAAAGATGATGTACTCGGCGTGCCTGATATCAGGTTTGGTGTGGGATGATCCGTGAAAATTGAGCGCAAGGCCCACGTGGTGGGACGTCTCGCAGATGGAGGTGTGATCCAGACGATAGTTGATGGTGCCGAAGGTGTCCTTGAAAAAGCGGTCTGTGAATTCCTTCCTGCCGTGCTCTATACGCCCGGGCATGAACACGAGCTGATTGGCCTTGGGCCCCAGTTCGGGTGCCTTCGGGTCAATGGGATCGAAACTTCGGATGGCCTTGAGACCTTCCACCGGCCCCTCTCCGAAAAGATTCCCGCCGTTGATCATTTCGTCGTAGGCGGTGTCCCAGGTAATGGATTTCCACTTTCCGGATCCCCTCGGTCCGACACGTTTAATGGGATGTTGGATTCGGTATGGGTTGTAAAGGGTCTGGATGGTAGCCCCTCCCTTGGCACAGACGGTTCCATAGAGATCATCGGCCTTGGCAGGGTCCGTTTCATAGGGGATATGGTCCTCCCTGTTGTTGGGATGGTAGGGATTCCCGTCAATTTTTACGAGCACGCCGTCTTGCACCTTGGTCTGCAGTCCGCAGGCACTGTGGCATCCCAGACAGACGGTTCGCATCGTTTCCGTCGCCTTGACGGGATCGGGATCCGGCCCACCCGTAATCCACGCCTTCGGTTTCTCGGTCCCGGCCAGGCACCCTCCGGTAGCCAGTATTCCGGAAAGAGCCAGGGCCCCTTTGATGAAATCTCTTCTCCCGTTTTTCATAGAGATCCTCCTTGTTCCGTTTCAATATTCTCGTAAGGCAGTATCTTGTAGTTCACCAGAAACAAGACAAACATGATGATCATGGCAATGATTCCGAAATACATCTTCCCCGGCTCCGGCGCCAGGTGTTCCCACCTGAATCCCGTCATGGGGAGAATCTGGCCGCCGATGAAGATATTGACACATCCGAACAGGGTCCCAGCCATGGTTGCGAGGGCGGCAATGCACGAGACAACAACATTTTTCCGCGTTTTTTTAAAAAGTGTGAGCAGGAAGGGGAAGGCAAGCCCTATGGCGACCTGGAAGAACCAGAACTGAAACGCGCGCGGTCCGCTGAAAAAGACACTGGAGGCAAGCCTTCCGCCTATTCCCGTGTATTGGAGGAGTACGAAGTAAACGAAGAAAACCGCTGCCTGGCCAAGAAGGGCGAATTTCAGGATAATGCCGAATTCGGAGAGATACCGGCGTTGCTCTTTGAGTGCCGAGGGTGGGGTATGGGCAAGCCCATTTTTCAAGTGGGTCAGGAGAATGAGAAAGGCGGCACCGGAGCAGATGCCGAATGCCAGGAAAATGAAAACCATGACCGATGAATGCCACATCACCCTGCCCTTGAAAGATGAAAGAAGAATGCCCAGATAGATGAGACCGAGAAATGAAAAAGCGAGACTTGTTCCGGCCCAGAAGCGTTCTCTTCCCCGCTGTCTTTCCCTGATTTCACCCATGCTCCCCGTCTCGATGGGTCCCAGAACCAAAAGCCGATAAAGCCCCTGCAGGGGACCTCCTTCCCGGGCGCGCCAGATCAATTCGGGACGGAAGAGGTAATAGGCATGAATGGCATAGGAGATCATACAGAAAGTGATAATATAAACGCCATAGGCTACCGGCGACGTCCAGTGCCAGTGGTAGAACATGGTATAAAAGCGCTCGGGGTGGCCAAGATCCACTACCAGAAAGAGGGGGACTATGGCCAGAATAATGAAGGGCTGAAAGGTCCCCACCTTTTCCAGCGGACGGTAATCATTGCTTCGATAGTAGAGCCAGCTCAGGTGGGCCACAATGTGGGTGCCCTCGGCCAGTGCAATCAGCCAGAGGTACCAGGCGATCAAATAGCCCAGGGCCACGCCGTGTTCTATCCCGTATATGTGCAGTAAAGATCCGTTCATGACGACCTCCTTGACATGAGCTTGTAGTAATCAGGACCCATGACCCCTTCGTCAGCGTTCACGTAATGGACCTTGGGCCGGGTATCGAGATCCACTTTCAACCTCTGGGTGGATCGCCCCGTCAGGTATCGGGATATCTCACTGTGCGGGTCTTTTAGATCGCCGAAGATCCTGGCCCTCCCGGTGCACGCATCCACACAGGCCGGCAGCAGTCCCTTGGTGATCCTGTGGTAGCAGAAATCGCACTTGTCCGCCGTATGGGTGATGGGGTTGACGAAACGTGAACCGTAGGGACAGGCCACCACACAGATTCTGCATCCCACACACACATCCCTGTTGACATGCACCACCCCGTCTTCCATGGTCCTGTATGTGGCACCGGTAGGGCACAGATTGAGACACGGGGCGTCTTCGCACTGGTTGCAGAGCCGGGGAAGGAAATGGGTGCTGACAGCCGGATAATTTCCCTTTTCGGCAATCTTGACCCAACTCCTGTAGTAACCCTCCGGGACGTTGTTTTCGCTGGTACAGGCTATGGTGCACCCGTGGCATCCGATGCACCGGTTGGTGTCGATAACCATCCCCAACTGCTTCTTCGGGGTTGCTGCATCTGCAGTCCCCCCCATGTGGCAGAGGGTCACTCCCGCCCCGATTGCCGTGGCCTGCAACCCCAGTTTAGTGAAAAATTCCCTTCTGCCGATCGCCTCTTTCCTCATTTTCATGGGGCCTCCTTTGTTTTGCGGTTGAAAAATCAATTTTTTAGAGAGTATGCAAGGGGTTATGGGGGCGAATCCTTGCCCCGCCCTCGTTTTCAAAAATACTCCTTAGAAAAAAGCAGAGTTCATCCGGGTCCACCGGTTTCGGCAGGCAGGCATAGATATGTTCCCTCAAGGATTCCTCCAGCTCGGGGTGGAAATGTTTTGTCGAAATGCCGATGAGATAGGTGTCCGGCAGACCTCGCCTGAAGATACGCAACAGGGTGTTGCTTACCGGCAGGCTGTCGAAGTCCACTACAATAGCATTTGTACGTTTCTCGCCGTTTTCAATGGCACTTTTCGCTTCTTCCAGAGAGGTGACGGCCAACAGGCTGTAAGGCATGGACAGACAGGCACTCTCCAGTTGCTCAAGGGTCCTTGGCTCAGTGCCGACAACGAAGACATCATGTTTCATCAACCATCTTCCTTCCCCCCCTCCGACAACCGGGTTGAAACCGAAGTCCCTATACTTTATATCTCAATCGGCAGGGTCCCCCATTGTCAAGACATAGGGGCTTGGCCCGGGAAGCGTCAGTCGCAAGAGATCAGACCAGTATTGATCTGCTAAAGCAAACCCCGTACCATAAGTTAAAAAGGACATAGGGCCTTCTTGTTAACACATGAAAATACTTGCCTATTTTTAATTTCTATTTTCTTTTCGGTTTCCCTGGGGAAGGGCCGGACAGGATGCACACTGACAATGACGGGGGACGGAGTGTCCGATTATCGGACAATCAAGAGGGGGTTTGATAAATAACCAAGCAAAATCGTTAAGTTAGTCTGTACGCAACCTGGACATGGTACTGCGCGGAATCGGGTTTCAATGCAGGTCAATGCCGGGTGGGTTGTTTGATTCCGTATCTCTTGAGTTTGTCGTAGAGTGTGCTGCGGCTGATGCCGAGACGTAGGGCGGTCTCCTTTTTGTTCCATGCGCACGCTTCCAGAACACGCTTCAAGAGAACCTTCTCTTGTTCCTCTATCGTAAGGAAGTTTCTCTGCCCGTTCACATCCTTCGACCTGGAAGCCTGGAGGATGGACAAAGGGAGATCGTATGGCTCGACGAGTGCCCCCTTGGCGAGAACGACTGCGTGTTCAATGCTGTTTTCAAGCTCCCTCACATTCCCCGGCCAGGCGTAATCCATAATCAGGCGCATGGCTTCGGGGCTAAGGCCATCCAAGGTCTTTTTTTGGTCATGTGCAAAAAGACGAAGGAAATGGCGGGCAAGGACCGGGATATCATTGGGCCGTTCTCTTAAGGCAGGGATCCTGACAGGGATTACATTGAGTCTGTAATAGAGGTCTTCTCGAAATTTCCCCTTTTTTACATCTTCCAGAAGATCCCTGTTTGTCGCCGCCAGGATGCGTACATCTACCTGAAGCGTCTTGTCGCCTCCAAGGCGCTCGATGGAGTGCGTCTGGAGTACCCGCAGGAGTTTGATCTGGGCGGAAGGAGATATCTCGCCGATTTCATCGAGAAAAACAGTCCCGCCGTTAGCCTGTTCAAAGCGCCCGGCTCTTGCACGGATGGCCCCGGTGAAAGCCCCCTTATCGTGCCCGAAGAGCTCACTTTCAAGGAGTGTCTCCGGATAGGCGGAACAGTTGATGACAACAAACGGTTCGTTTTTGCGAGGGCTTTTCTGATGGATGGCACTGGCAACCAGTTCCTTTCCCGTTCCGCTTTCACCCTGCACGAGGATGGTTGCATCGGTGGGCGCGACATCCTCGATCAGTTTGTAGATCACCTGCATCTTGGGGTCTTTTCCTACAATTCCACAGAACTCCACAGTGCGTTGAACGTGGCTCCGCAAAGCATGCAGTTCTCCTTCCTGCATAGCTGCCCGTTTGATAATTCCGGCTGCCTGCGACAGGATGGATTCCACGAGGTTCATTTTCTTTTTATCACAATGGCAGGCTGGGGTACCGGAGGCTATCAAGGCCCCGACCGTTTTCTTGTCGTCGCGAACAGGGATGATGCACTGATTGGACTTCTCGTCAGACCCATTAAGGACAAGGGACTGGCAGAATGTGGCCTTCACCCCGACAGCGGCTTCCT
>CAYUCJ010000142.1:0-7912 GCA_964443285.1 uncultured Desulfobacteraceae bacterium
AGAGCGGCACCGGCAAGAGTGTCCTCCTCAAACACATCATCGGCCTCCTCGCTCCGTCGGAGGGGCGGATTCTCTTCCGCGGCAAGCCCATCGAGGAAATGAACAGAAGGGAGTTGAACGATTACAAGAGCCTCTTCAGTTACCTGTTTCAAAACAATGCCCTGTTCGACTCCCTCACGGTATTTGAGAACATCGCCCTTCCGCTCCAGCAGACGACCAGTCTGAGCAGGAAGGAGATCGAGGGCAGGGTCACGGAAAAAGTGGATCAGATGGACCTCTCGGAAGTGGCCCGCAAGTACCCCTCCGAGATTTCCGGCGGCATGCAGAAAAGGGTGGCCCTGGCCAGGGCCCTGGTCACCAATCCCAAGGTCGTTCTTTTCGACGAGCCGACCACCGGCCAGGACCCCATCCGCAAGAACGCCATCCTGAACCTGATCGCCCACAACCAGAAGAGGTTCGGTTTTACCACGATCATGATCAGCCATGACATCCCTGACATCTTTTTCATTTCAGACCGAATCCTGATTCTTTATGACGGCAGGATCATCTTCCAGGGCACCCCTGATGAACTCGATCATCTCGATCACCCGATGGTCGATGAATTCATCAAGAGCCTTGAAGGGTTTCAGGATGAATTGACGGGATTGTACTCAAAGAGGAATTTCATGAGGCTGTATGAAAAGGATGCGGTCCGCAGGGAGCCGGATGAGACCCTCCCCGTTGCCACATTTACGGTTGAAGGCCTGGATTTCCTGTCCAATAATCTGGGTGACACAGCTGCTCAGGAAGTCATCCAGTCCCTGGGTGCTTTTGTAAACGGGCACTTTGCTGAGGCCGGAGTCTCCACACGCATCGGGAGGGATCAGATTGTGACGATCCTCCCACACATCACCCTGGGGGAAGCTGAACGCACTTTGGAGGATTTTGCCCGGAAATTACATGAACAAGGGCTAAGAGACATCCGGATCGAGGCGCAGACAGGAACGCCTTCCGGGGACGGCTTTTCCTTTTCCGTGTCTGCCGGGCTTGCTGAAGGAAAAGCCGGCGAAGATCTGGATTTCATCTCTCAAAAGGCCCTATTCACAAAAAAAACGATTGCACGGTTTCAGTACCGGAAGCGGGGTAAAACAGGATGAAAAAGAGATCCATTGAAACGGCTGTGGGTATTTTTGTGCTCATCGGATTGCTGGGCGTGGCCTATATGACCGTGAAACTGGGAAAACTTGATTTTTTTGGAGGCCAATACCGCGAGCTGAAGGCCCGGTTCGGGTCTATCTCGGGATTGAGACCCGGCACGGAAATACGGATGCTCGGGATACAGATCGGCCGGGTGGAAGGATTCACGCTGGATCAGGAAAACCTGGTCGCACTCGTGAATATGAAGATCCGGAGTAATATCAGAATATACGACGATGCCATTGCATCGATCAAAACCTCCGGTCTGATCGGCGACAGATATGTCTCTATCGATCCCGGGGGATCAGGTGAGCTTTTGAAACCCGGGGGCGTCATCACCCAGACCGAGCCTCCTGTGGACATCGAGGAACTCATCAGCAAGTATGTTTTCGGGGGTGTGGGCGACAAAAAGAAGTGAGATTTCATATTTTGGGAGGAAAGGCATGAAAAGCATTCTGGTTGGACTGGGTCTCTGTGTCTGCGTTCTCTTTATTTTTCCGTTTCAACTGCACGCGGGCGGACCGCTCATGGCTATTGAAACACAGGTGAACAAGGTCCTCGAAGTACTTCGTGACCCGGCCTTGAAAGGGGAAACCGCCAAAAAGGCCCGAAAGGATAAGGTGTGGGCACTGGTCAACGAACTCTTCGATTATACTGAACTTTCAAAAAGGGCGCTGGGTCGCAACTGGAAAAAACTGGATGCGGGCCAGAAAAAAGAGTTCACGGACCTCTTCAGCAGGCTCCTTGGCGGCGTCTACCTGGACAGGATCATGAGTTACAGCGACGAGAAAGTGAGCTTCACAAAAGAAACCCTGTTCAAGAAGGACAAGGCTGAGGTTCAAACCGTGGTTGCCGCAAAATCCGGTGACATCCCCATTCACTACAGAATGATCTTGAAGGATGGCAAATGGAAGGTGTTCGACGTCACCATCGAGGGGGTCAGCCTGGTGATGAACTACCGCACCCAGTTCAGGCAGATCCTTCAGAACCATAAACCAGAGCATCTCATTGACATATTAAGAAAAAAGGTGGAAAAGTCCTGAGCGGAAAAAGGAGGACAAAATGGTACATTCCCTGGCCGGGAAACCGCTGCCCAAATCCATGCTTGCCAATATCCCCAGGCTTGTTTCCGCCTATTTTACCCACAGGCCCGATCCCTCCGTTCCGGGCCACCGGGTTTCTTTCGGGACATCCGGGCACAGGGGTTCGTCTTTGAAGAACAGCTTCAACGAAAGCCACATCCTGGCCATCAGCCAGGCCGTCTGCGAATACAGAAAGGCGAAGAATATTACGGGGCCCCTCTTCATGGGCATGGACACCCATGCCCTTTCCGAACCGGCCCTGGCCAGTGCGATCGAGGTCTTTGCCGCCAACCGGGTCACCGTCATGATCCAGAAGGGGTTCCGCTACACCCCCACTCCTGTCATCTCCCACGCCATCCTGACCTTCAACCGGCACCGAACTAAGGGGCTGGCGGACGGCATCGTCATCACCCCGTCCCACAATCCCCCGGAAGACGGGGGGTTCAAATACAACCCACCCGAAGGTGGACCCGCCGGTACCGACACAACACGAATCATACAGGACAGGGCCAATGAAATCCTGGCTGGAGACCTGAAAGCAGTGAAACGCGTTCCCTATGAAAAGGCCATGAAAGCGGATACAACCAGGGAATACGACTACATCGCGCCCTACGTGGAGGATCTGGATAGTGTCGTCGACATGCGGGTCATCGCCGAGGCCGGTATCAAGATCGGCGTCGACCCCCTGGGCGGTTCTTCCATTGACTTCTGGGATCCCATCGCCGAACGTTACGGCGTCTCCATTGAAATAGTGAACCGGCTGGTGGACCCCACCTTTTCTTTTATGCCGGCGGATAAGGATGGCAAGATCCGCATGGACTGCTCTTCTCCTTACGCCATGGCGAACCTTATCCAGATGAAAGACAGATTCGACATCGCCTTCGGCAATGACACCGACGCGGATCGCCACGGCATTGTCACGAGAAGCCGGGGGCTCATGAACCCGAACCACTATCTCGCCGCCGCCATATGGTACCTGTTCCAGAACCGATCCGGTTGGAGGGGTGATGCCGCGGTCGGGAAGACGCTCGTCTCGAGCTCAATGATCGACCGGGTGGCCGCCCATCTGGGCAGGAGACTGGCCGAGGTGCCCGTGGGTTTCAAGTGGTTCGTGGAGGGTCTCATCGACGGTTCTTACGGATTCGGGGGCGAAGAAAGCGCCGGGGCCGCGTTCCTTCGAAAGGACGGAACGGTCTGGACCACAGACAAGGACGGCATCATTATGGACCTGCTCGCCTGCGAGATGAGGGCCCGGACCGGAAAAGACCCTGCCGAACTCTATGAGACGCTGACTCAACAATTCGGAAGCCCGGTGTACGAACGTATGGACGCCCCGGCCACCACCCAGCAGAAGGCGATCCTGAAGGACCTTTCCCCGGAAACAGTTACTGCGACACACCTGGCAGGCGAGTTCATCCGCATGAAGCTCACCCGCGCACCGGAGAACAACGCACCCATCGGAGGGTTGAAGGTGGTGGCGGAAAACGGGTGGTTTGCGGCCAGGCCGTCGGGAACCGAGGATATTTACAAGATCTACGCTGAAAGCTTCAAGGGGAAGGAACACCTGGAAAAAATCAAGGAAGAGGCCCAGGCCATGGTCGATGCGCTGCTCAAGAAGACCTGAGGTTCGGGTCCATCCCCCAAGGGAATCCCGCGTCTCGAGGGAGGAGAAATGCAGGCTTGCCCTATAACTGGCCGGTGGTGGCATCCCACTTTGCAAGCATCCGTTGATACCCCGGGTCATCGTAGCGGCTGAGGAGAAACGCAGGTGCGTAATCCGGAAGGGCACTTCCCGCAACGTGCTTTGCAAGGAGATCACCGGCCGCCATGCTTCCCATGATACCGAACCCGGAAAGGGCACCGATCACATAAGTCCCCTTCAACGACAGCGGGCCGATGAGAGGCCTGTTTTCCCGGGTTTTGCAATAATAGCCCCCATCCACGAAAGGGGGCGCCATTTTTTTCAGGTAGACCGAGAGGCCCGGGACCACGCGGGTCATTCCCCGCATAACAATCTCGCCGTATTCGGGCTTGAAAACCGGCGGCCACACCGGTTCCTGCGGCTCGACGTCATAGGTCCAGAGCGCCAGAACGATCTCACTTTCCTTTCCTCCTTCAGGGCGAAAATGGACGCCCCCGGGAAATTCCTCCAGAAGCCAACGTGTTTCCGGGTTCCGATCCAGTTCCTCCCTTTCTTCATCGGTCCAGAAAAGAGCCGCAGGATCCGTCCAGACCATGAGCGGGGCATCTCGAGGTATAATGCCAAGAGGGTCCCGAAAAGAAATCTTGCCGTGCAATTCATTGAAGACGGGAAGATCCATACCCATCATGGCCCCCGCTTCCTTGAGGTAAGGCCCTGCGGCAATGACAAAGCGGTCCGTGGCGACACAGAAGGCCTCCTTTTCCCTTTGGATGCGCACTTCCCGGATCCGGCCTTTCCGGGATCCCACCCCGGTCACCCGGCCCATGAGAAATCTCGCGCCGGCCTCCTTGGCACTGTCCAAAAGGACCATACCCAATTGCTGCGCGCTCAGCCAGCCGCACCTTCGCGGGTGAAGCATGGCAATCCCTTTGTCTGAAACAAATGGATAGGCTTCCCGGATCAATTCCCGCCCCAGCGACAGGTCCGCGCCGTTGATACCGGGATCAAAGCCTTCCGCTGTACTGGCTGGATAGGAGGGATCATCGGGTTTTCTCCTGTGGTATCTGAGGGGTCCCGCACCGAGATTGGAAATTTCCCTGGCTGTGCGTTCCAGGAATGCGGCCTGTTCCGGCCTTGACGTGAGGAATACATATCCCCGACGGTTCATGTGGAAAAAGTTGTCGGTCTCCCCGGCGAGTTCCTCCAGAAGATCGATGCTGCGGTTCATAAAGCGCACCATGGTGTCACCGGGACCCGGCCACCAGTTCCGGTAGGCTTCCGTAGACTTGTCGCTGGTGAGGGTGAGAGGTGAACGCTCATCCACGATGAGGACATCCCCCACGCCTTCCTTGACCGTCAGATGATAGGCTGCAGACACGCCGGCGATGCCGGCGCCGCAGATGACAACGTCCGCCTTCATGTTTTTCCTGCCCTCTTTTCTCCTCACGTTCATGAGGTCATACGTATGATTGCCGAAATTAGTAAACGATAATACTTGATGGAATCGCAAAAAGCTGATTTATCCCAGAAGTCCGCGAAGCAGGCGGAGATTTTGTTTATCCTCCTTCAGCTCTTTGCCCTTGGGGGTCTCGAGGACCATTGGATGGTTCCTGAAGCGGGGATCATTCACGAGGAGTTTGAAGCCATTCCGACCGATTTCACCCTTGCCGATGTGTTCGTGCCTGTCCAGCCGGGAGCCCAGACCCTTCTTGGAATCGTTCAGGTGAAAAAAGGCCAGGCGATCCAAACCGATACAGGTATCAAACAGCTGGAATGTTTCCCCGTAGGTCTCACGGGTGCGAATATCATAACCAGCCGCAAAGGCATGGCAGGTATCAAAACACACGCCGAGGCGGTCCCCGTGGTGTGAATGCTCAAGGATAAAGGCAATCTCTTCGAAGTGGCTCCCCAGGCCGGTCCCCTGTCCCGCCGTGGTTTCAAGGAGGATGCTCACACCCCGGCAGGCCGCCTTTTCCACGGCCCTATCCAGATTCATCGTGATGGCTTTGAGCCCCGCTTCCGTCCCTGAACCTAGGTGGAAACCCGGATGAATGATCAAGTGGGGGATGTGCAGCCTGGAGCACCGGGTGATTTCATCGCAAAGGGCACCGATGGAAAGGGTCGCTGCCTCCCCCTCCGGGTTGGCGAGGTTGATGAGGTAAGAACCGTGGGCCGCCACCGGCAGATTTCCCCACTCCTTCCAGGCCGAGAGAAATACCCCAATCTGCTCCTCACTCAAAGGGGGAACCCCCCACTGCCGCTGGTTACGGGTAAAGATCTGCAGTGCCTCTGCATGGACCCGGCCGGCCCGTTCAAAGGCCCTCTCAAGGCCTCCAGCTATGGACATGTGGGCGCCGAACAGAGGCATGGCTTCAATTTTTACCCTTCAAGCTGCTTTTTTCGATTACACAATAGATGCCCTCCCCGGCCATGGCCGGAGAAAAGCATTTGTTGTCGGATAAGCAGGCGGCATTTTTTCGATCCCCATCCTTCCAACGATTTATCAGATTCGGTTCCCTTATGAATGGCCGGCTCATGGAAATGTAGTCCGCCGTGCCCTGCTTGAGGAGCCGTTCCGCAAGCTCAAAAGAACGGTTACCTCCCACCAGGATCAAAGGCAGGGAGACCTTCTTCTTGAAAGCAACGGCCGCTTTCCGGAAATAGGCCTCTTTGTCCTCCGTCTTTATTCCTGCCCGCGAAGGCCCCATCTTGGGGGCAGAAATCAACATCCCCCCGCTTAACTCTATGGCGTCGATACCCCCCTGTTGAAAAAGGACGCCAGCCTTGACAGCATCTTCCAGGGTGAGTCCATTTCCTACAAAGTCCTCGGAATTCATTTTGATCAGAACAGGATAATCCGAACCCACTATCTCCCGAATAGCCATGATCACCTCCAAGTGTATCCTGGCCCTATTTTCGATTGCGCCCCCATAAGCGTCATTCCGGTGGTTAAAGGCGGGAGATAGAAACTGGCTCAAGAGATACCCGTGGGCGGAATGGATCTGCACCCCATCAAACCCGGCTTCTTTGGCCCTTCCGGCGGCATCAGAAAAAGCCCGCACCAAACTGCCTAGATCATCAACCGTCATTTCCTTCCTTGGTGACTTCCCGAATCCCTCAACAAACGAGGGCGCCAGGGGTATGCGTCTCGTGAAAACCTGTGGGGCGAAAAATCCTGCATGGGCCAGTTGAGCTACGACCCTGCCGCCCTTCTCATGTATAGCATCGGTCAGCTTTCGCAAACCGGGTATCAGATCGTCGTCGTAAAGGCCCAGTTGCCACGGGCCTGCCTGTCCCTCTTTGCTCACGTAGGTATGGCCGGATATGATCAGGCCGACACCACCCTCGGCCAGCGAAACCAGAAGATGAACCAGTTTGTCCGTACAGGCCCCCTCTTCCGTCGCCATACCTTCCCATGTAGCTGACCGGACGAACCGGTTCTTCAGGTTCATGCCGTTGATTTCACCTGCTTGAAATACCCTCTCCATGGTGTCCTCCAATTTCGTAAGATTCCCCCCTATCCTCCAATCCTGTTATTCAAATAAGTCGCGAAGAAATGTTAAGGAAAAGACAACCAGACAGAGCACCTATTTATATTTATTTCAATTAGTTAAAAGGTTCGTTTTCTTGCAACCTCTTCAAATTTACTTTTACAAAAACATCTTGACATCAACAAAGGGATTCAATACTTTCAATATTATAGACAAATCGCATTTTATTTAAGATCCATTGAAATATATTTGCTCCATAATCAATACCGGTTTCACCCTTTCCCATACCCTCTCCTTTTCTAAGGTACGGTCCATCGCTGGGGAAATGGTGGCTATGAGAGATTGTGGTCGCATCATAACACGTTATGTTGGTCAGATTCAACCGAACCAATTTAATTCGCCTCTTGAAGTCAAATTAGTAACTCCGATTTTGAAATTTAGCTATAGTGTGGCATTATGTGATTTATTTCAATTCTTAGAGCCAGTTTTAAAACGTTCAATTTTGTTCGAGGTCAAGAAAG
>CAYUCJ010000143.1:0-7879 GCA_964443285.1 uncultured Desulfobacteraceae bacterium
CAGTCTGTTTTCAAAAGGAAGGTTCAATTTCTTGTAATCGCCGCCCTTTACCCCCTTTTCCCTTGCGTACGCCACCATCTCCATCCATTGGGCGTCCGTCATGCCTCTGTCCGCCTCCTTGATGAATTCCCCGTCCGCATCGAGCTGGGCATTTCCGAATTCGTTCACCCGGACACCCCAGGAGATCATCTGGAGGGCCGTGGCCACGTTGGCCTTCGTGGTCCGGGTTTCGGCGGCGATCCGGCGAAGCCGATCTGAATTGTTTCCCGATGTGCCGTGCTGGGCGCCTGAAATTCCATAGGGTGCAAGGGCCTGGTGGATGCGCGTGGTGAGGGGGACCTGGATACCTGCGTCGCTGGCCTCTATGCCGTGGGTGGTGCCGTTATTGAGGGCAATCCAGTCGGGATATATCTCATGGGCATTGAGCCCTCGGATCAGGAAAAGGGCCTCTTCCACGGTGGACAAACCTTCCTTTCCCTTGATTTCCCCCACCTCCGTCTCGTGGCCCGCCCAGACGGGAATATAAGGGGCCAGGGCAAGGTTGGCCAGGAGATTTTCATCGTCGGGGAGATGAGAGGCATCAATGGCGATGGAAGTGATCCCGGCATCGAAGAGCGAGGGGACTTCGGTCTTGGCCTTCTCCACATCATCAGACCCCTTGATGCCGTAGTGGTCTGCATGAATGGCTACGGGGATGGTGATGCCCAGCTCATTACAGATGGCGTCCGTCTGTCTTGCCAGGTTCCAGAAATTCACCGCACAGTAAGCAGCTGCACCACCCTCGGACTTGGCAATCTCCAGCAGGAGCACGGCGTTTGCCCGCTGCGCCGCCTTGAGCGCCCCCCTGATGACGAATTGATTCCTCCCGTTGGCCGCGATTGTCATGGCGCTGCCCTTGCCCATCATTGCCCTGTCAACGACCTTGCCGCTCACGATCAAGGCCTTTGAATGGGGGAACAACCGAACAATATTGGGTGGTCTTCCCGTTTCCAGCGCCCTGTTGAAATCGGTCAAACTTTTTTGGTTGCCTGGAGCCATTGACTGATCCTCCTTTCCTCCTCATGATTTCACCGGGACCGGGGAGTGCCCCCCCTTCACGCCCGTTTGATGTTATGATTGTTAAGTGAAGGAGGGCATGTTGTCAAGGGGATTTGCCTTATAGGGGTAGGCCTACCATCCGTTTTCCATTGAAGAATATCTGTGTTGACTTGATTTTCTAATTTAAATATGTTTGATGTGAATGTAAAAAGTCCGTCCATGGGCACGATGATGACTTCCAACGAAGTCCTTTTTTCATCCGGGTCCTCTTCGTTCCCGACAGGTTGCCGCTTGCGGCGTGAATTAGCTTTTTATAAAGTCATCATATTTTATCTTAAAACTTCAGATTAACCCCAGATAAGGAGAGCAAAAAATGGCAGACAAGATTCTTATCCCGGTGGATGGTTCCCAGCACGCCTTCAGTGCTATTCGTTTTGCCGCGGACGCCGCAAGGCGGAGTGACGCAGAGGTGCATCTTCTCCATGTGGTAAAGAAAACCAAGATTCCCGAGGAGTTGGGGGAATATATCAGGGTGGAGAAAATCGATGAACCTCCCCTGGAGGTTTACCGGAACCTGATGGGAAATCATATTATTTCGGGCGCTCAAAAAGTGGCAAAGGAAAACGGGATCAAGTCTGCCGAAACGAGTATCCTCCTCGGCGACCCGGCCGATGTGATCGTGGAATACGCCAAGGCACGCCACGTCGATATGATCGTCCTGGGCAGCCAGGGGCTGGGGGATGTCAGCGCCAGGGTGTGCAGCCGGGCCACCCATCAGACGTGCGTGGTCGTCAGGAGGAGCCTGCTGGAGGGGAAGAAGATCCTCATTGTGGATGATGAGCCGGACATTCTGGAAACCTTGGAAGAGCTGCTTCCCATGTGTGATGTGGTCACGGTCTCCAAGTTTGACGAGGCGAAAGAACTCCTGGAAGGCCAGGCGTTTGACATGGCCATTCTGGATATCATGGGCGTCAATGGGTTTGAATTGCTCAAACTGGCCAAAGCGAAGAATCTTCTTGCCGTCATGCTGACCGCCCATGCCTTGAGCCCGGAAACCACTGCCAAAGCCTACAAGGAAGGGGCCGCCTCCTACGTGCCCAAGGAAAAGATGACGGATATCGTCGTCTATCTGAATGACGTCCTGGAAGCGGTGGAAAAGGGAAAGAACTCCTGGTGGCGCTGGTTCGAGAGGTTCGGGTCTTTCTACGAAAAGAAGTTCGGGGCCAGTCTGAAAAAAACGACCGATGAGTGACCTCCGGGGCGAGTTCCTATCCCCGGATCATTGATTTTAAACGGTCAGGGGCCGGGTCGGAGAGCTGCGCAGGGCATTTCCACTTTAACTGTCACGCCCATAGCTGGGCGATCAGCATACCGGCCAGCATGAGCCCCGCCCCTATCATGCCACGGGCGGACATCACTTCCCCCAGGAGGACCCAACCGGCCAGGGCCGCGAACACCGATTCCAGGCTTAAGATGATGGCCGCGTGGACCGGGGGCGCATACCTCTGGGCGACGACCTGGAGCGTATAGGCCACCCCCACGGACAGGATGCCTCCGTAAAGGATGGACACCGCCCCTCCCATCAACCCATTGACGGTTATTTCCTCTATCAGAACCGCGCAGACAAGACTCAGGCACGAACAAATCGCATACTGGACGCAGGCCAGCCGGATCCGGTTCATCTTGGGTGAAAGCCATCCCAGGATCAGGACATGAGCGGCCCAGAAGAATGCACCCACAAGAACCAGCAGGTCTCCCGGCGCCAGTGTGAACCCGGAGGTAACGCTCAGCAAATAGAGTCCCACCACCGCCAGGCCGGCACCCAGCCAACCGCCCCTGCCGGGCCTGAAACCCAAAAAAAGCCCCAAAATAGGGACAATAATCACATAGAGTCCCGTGATGAAGCCGGCCTTTCCGGCGGTGGTGTAGACGAGTCCCAGCTGCTGGAGGGCCGCCCCAATGAAAAGGACGAGACCCGCCAGCCCGCCCCCCCAGAAGGCCTGTGACGGCGTGGCCCGTTGCCGACTGCCGGGAGTTGTGTCCGGTGTGAAGGCCTTGGTTCGCCTGATGGTGAAGGGGAGGAGGACGGCCAGGCCGAGGGCAAACCGGATGCCGTTGAAAGTGAAGGGGCCCACATGGGCCATGCCCGCACGCTGGGCCACGAAGGCCGTTCCCCATATGAGGGCCGTAAGCATCAGGAGCCAGTCGGCTCTAAGTACGCGTTTGTCCAAATATTTTCTCCGATGTTCCACGCGATATCAGGGAAGCGGGAAAGATGCCCTTTTCCCAAAATGACTTTTCAAGCTACCGGATTGATGACGATTCACTCAAAGGATAGTTTTTCCGAACAGGGATGCGGCCAGTCCCACGGCTATTTTTCCTGTTTGATTGTGTACATCCATGATGGGATTGATTTCAACGATATCCATGGAAACCGGGGTCCCCTTATCGGCGATAACCTCCATCAGGAGATGGGCCTCCCGGTAGGTCAGGCCTCCCGGGACAGGTGTGCCTACCCCGGAGGCAACCATGGGATCAATGCTGTCCATATCGAGGCTCACGTGGATCCGGGACAAATGGTGCAACCGTTCGAGGGCCTCGTGGGCGACACGGCTGATTCCCCGCTCATCCACGTCGCGCATGGTATAGATAACGATGCCGCTCTCTTTGAACATGCGTCTTTCTTCGGGGTCCACGTCACGGACACCAATGAGGACCACGTTGCGGGGCTCCAGTTTGGCGCCGTCCCTCCCGATCTGAACCAGTTCCGGGAAGCCTCGACCGGTCAAGACCGCCAGGGCCATACCGTGAATATTGGCCGACCTGGAGGTTTCAGGCGTGTTGAAATCGCCGTGGGCATCCACCCACACCAGGCCCACCGGTGACTCATGTGAAATGCCGCCGATGGTCCCTATGGAAATGGAGTGGTCCCCCCCCAGGAAGATGGGCAGGCAACCCTCCGCAATGGCTTTTCGCGCCGCATCATAGGCCGTTTCGCATGCCAGTCGGACCGCCGGCAACAGTTCCCTGGCTTTCAGGACCGCCCTGACCGGGACAGGGATATTGCCTGCATCCTCTATCCGGTAGCCCAGTCGACTCAGCCTCTCCGACAGCCCGGCATACCGCACGGCGCTCGGACCCACATCCACCCCGCGGTGAGATTGACCCAGGTCCGTCGGTATGCCGATAATGCGAATGGTCCTCTCCATCCTCGTCACCTCGATCCCTTTGCGCTATTCTCCTGAATCATCGTCTCTACTGAGAGTTCCATATCCGGTAAAGCCCCTTTGACCATTGGATGAGTGCTTGTTTGGCAAGTTCAGAATCGCTGAGCTCCCGATCCTGATGGGCCACATATTCATTCCTGAACCCGTAGATCGCATCTATTATGGGAAGCAAATCAGAGTTGGATAAATCGGCGAAACGGGTGCGGACGACTTCAAAGATCCCTCCTGTTTTCCGCCTTGTGGTAAGTGCATAATCAAGGCACCAGCGCAAGAGACCTATGGGCATCAACCCGCTCTGGCCGACCAATGTTCTCTCCAAATTCACGGCCTGTCTTTTATGGAAATTTGCCTCACCCGTAGGCAGTTCACTCAGATCTGGATGGAAAAAGGCATACTGTTCCGAACGGCCCGGCGGGACACTATCTTTCAGCTCGCGCAGAATCATCCCTCTGGTCGCTTCATCCATCGGTCCCAGAAGCGATGTAAACACGGGGGCAAAGGAAACACCATCCTTATTTCTCAAAAAATGAAATAAAGCTACCGCCTGTTCTATGGCCTTTTGATAACGTGAAGGGAGTTTCGTGAAACTACTCATGGAAAGGAATATAGAAATCTGGGTAGCTCCTTCCGGCTCCGGTTCTCCAAAAGGCAGGCTCAACTGCGGGCTTATTGTTTCATTCAACAATTGTTTCAAGGAAGGACTGCACATTCGCAGAAGGGTCCTTAACTTATTGTCACTAATATCTTCGAACACGGCCTGAGGGACATAAAGATAGGACCATTTTTCCCCTTCCTGAGACGCCGCTTCGCTCCAGGCTACCGCTGCCCGTGCCTTGAGAGGGACATCCCGGTCTTCCCGACCCTTTGTCTCGATCAAGGCATATTCCTTTTGACTTATACGAACCATAAAATCCGGTGTGTACAAGGCCAACCTTCCCTTTTGGGAAAGGTAATCAATGCGAAGGGCCTCGGGACCTGCGTTCTTGCAAAATGCCTTGACATCCGGGGCACGGTCCAGAAACTGGCCCATGGCCACCTCAAACTCCCGGTTGCAGGGCACCAGATTGAAGAGGGTGCGTTTTGCAGGAATGGCCGGATGATTCTCCGAATGGCTCACCTGAAAGGGCTTCCATGTCGATACGAACGTGCCTTGCTCCCGTGGTTTGCGTTCCTTCGTTATTGTCGTCCGGGCAAGGATCAGCGGTACAAAAGCAGCCCGGATATGTTCTCTCACATCTCCATCCGCAAGGCGGCCCAATAGACGGGAATCGAAAAGAGTAGCCCTTTCCTCAAAGAGTATCTCCGTTATGAAGGTTTCAAGAAGAGGTGCAAGAATTCTGTGAGTGCCACGCAGTCCTGTGATGTGTTCAAGTTCTTCCCGATAATAGGAGACCGCCCCTATGCCGCTCTCCAGGAGCGGCAACCGGATATTCATTTTCTCTACAATCTCATTGGTAAAGAGGTGTCGTCCCTCATACTGGATCTCCTCTGGCCGCATACTGCCAAGGGGCAGGGGAGCATATTTGGAAAACTCCTTGCGGACATCTTCCATGGTCAAATTGCCCAGTTTCGGTGTGCGAGTGAAGCCAGGAGAGACCGAAGGCAGGTGGACATCAAGCCTTCTTATGTCTTTGTTCTCTTGGTCCGGAAAGATGGTGACCGTGCTCTTTGGCACCTTGTCGACATCCACGACCTCGATAGGAAGACCTTCCTGACTGAGCTCCTGCTGGTAGAGGCTTACAAAGGCGCTGTGCTCCACTACCGTCACGAGTTCCGCAGCCCCTCCGGTAGGAGTCATTCGCCGCAGCCCCCGTCCAAGGGTCTGTTCCGGGAGGATGTTGGCTTTGGAGGTATAGGGACGAAGGGGAACAATGGTGGTGACGTTGCGCACATCCCACCCCTCACGGAGCATCAGGACCGATACGATGCACTGATAGGGGCTTCTGCCGGAATCGAGATCCCGTGAGAGATCCCGAAGCACTGAGAGGTCTTCTTCGCTGATTTCTTTCTCACTTTCCGCAAAAACCGGATAACCTTTTTTTCTTCCACCTATCCATTTGATCTTACCCTTCAGGTTTGTGTGAAGATTGATGGTCTTGCCGTTTAATTCTGAAAAGAGAGAATCCTTATTCAGCCTTCTGGTGATCTGGTCGGCGGCCTCCGTGTCCTCCGTCATGACAAAAAGCAGGGGCTTTTTGCCGCTCTTTTCCCATTCTTCCTTTGATCCCAACCACCTCTGGTAACCCATCATCAGGTGCTGTTCGAATCGCTCTGATGCATCTTTGCTGAATCTTGAGCTTAACCCCTCGCCGCGGCCGATAATGGGGATCTTAACGATTCCGCCATCAACCGCTTCTCCCAAGGGCGAATCACATACCACGTGCTGGAAGATATTCCCGTGATTATCCTTTGGGGTGGCCGTGAAATCCAGTTGGGCGCAGAGCGCACCCCCGGTCTTCTTTGAAATTTCCTCGTGCAGGTAGCTGACCGCTTCGCTCCAGGCGGAACCGGGGTCCCAGAGGTGATGGGCCTCGTCATTGATTACCATAACCCGGTCATGGGCCGTGATGCGTTTCCGTAATTCTTTTCCCGTATCCAGGGCGGTTGCCTTTGACACCGGGGGTCCCATCCACTCGTAACTCTCAGCCTCTTTCTTTTTTCTTCTCTTGCTGGCATCATAAAGGCGGTGAATATTGGTGAGATACAGGGTCCCGCCTGTGGCCACACCGGCCGCCTCCCCCTGCAATACCACGGAAAGATTCCAATCCCCCTGCCATGCCACGGGAATCAGAGGGTCTTTGTCAAAGATAATACCGTTGCCGAAGTCCTCTTTCAGCCTTTCAAAAACCGTCAAATTGGGTGCTATAACCACAAAGTGCCGGGCTAGAGGAGAATCGCTTTCGCGAAGGGAATGAAAATAGCTCCACACAATGGCAAGGCTCATCACCTTTGTTTTCCCTGTGCCCGTGGCTAATTTGAACGCGTACTTGGCCCAGCGGTCCTCCTGCGGGTGGACACCAAGGGCGGCCGTTTCACGATCATCTCCCCCGAACTCCGAGATGATATTGGAAAGGCTCTTGGTGCCCCGCACCTCCCACAGATAGATCAGCGATTCAATGGCCTCCCTCTGGCAGAAATAGTACTGAAAGGGAATGCGATCTCCATCAACCGTTTCAATCATGTGATCCTGCTCGAACCAGTGGAAAAGAAGCTCACGGGTGGTGTCGGAAGCCCCAGCATAATCGGCCTCCCGCCAGGCTTTTACAAAAGAACGCAGGTTGTTTGCCACGGTTATGGACGACGGCCTTCTTCCCTTCACCACCTTCGCAGGCTCGCCGGCTTTTTCAGCCCGAACACGGTGGAAGTTCGGTTCTTCATCTGGAGCAAATAACGGCTCAAGTGCGGCTGGGTTGATGATAGGGTTGGTCATAGGATAACCCTCATTTTGTGAATTTTCCAATGTCACCAAAATTAAAGTGAGCCAATTGACACAACCCAAAGATATGGTCTTGAGCAGCGGCAACTAAAAAGATTTTTAACTAAAATTTTAACTAAAAGTCATCGAAAAGATAGCGCGTTAGTTAATAAAAGTATTGTAATATCATCATATTATG
>CAYUCJ010000144.1:0-7878 GCA_964443285.1 uncultured Desulfobacteraceae bacterium
TGGTTTGAAACAATATGCTCTATCCGTCCCTTTCCTATTTTTTCCGCCCACGGAAAATATTCTGAGGCCTGGGATTTTGACTCATTTTTTTGTTTCAACCCCTTTATAATCTCCTCGTAAAAAGAGGCGCCTTTGTCGCCACCAATTGAAAATCTTTGTGAATAGACTGACCTTGCGTTTGCGTAGTCCTTAAGAAGAGATCTTGTTGTGGCTGCCTTTTCAGAGTGACCGGTAAGAACAGATAACAGAGCGCCAAACACGACACCTGCACTATTCCCGTATGAGGACCAACCAACGCTTTTCGCATTTTTTGTCAGGGCAAATGCGCGGTTCAGATTGCCCGACATCAAGAGAGACCTTACATACAGAGGCTTGACAGTATCTTCGATTTTATTACGACCATCAAAAAAGCGTATAATCGTATCGAGTTCACTGTCTCTTTTCTCCTGTGTGGTTGCCTCATCCACAAGGTCGAGCAGGTTCTGATCACTCATATAGGAAAAAAACCTTTCCCGTTTCCCGAGCAGAATATGTTCGGCATCTTCTAATTCTTCAGCCGCATGGATCATGAATTCCGCAACCTGCTCCCTTGATTTGCCTTCTTCCAGGGCCTTAAGACCTTCTGTGCCCACACGAATAACGCCTTCTGGATCATTCTCCTTCCTCAAGATGTCGAGCCAGAAAAGGTATCCCTGGGGCTGGCTGTTTTTCCATCTTTTGGCCAGTCTTGATACGCCGTTAATCCCTTCAAGGCGATTAACCGTCTCGAGAAGCAGGCCGGCGGCCCTGCCTTTTGTCCCTCTTTCAGTCAAAACCTTTTCCCAGGCAGGCAAAAACGATTCCAGACCTTCCATTTCCTCCGGCTTCGTATCAATGACATCCTGCATCAGGGGATAGTCTTCATGATACTCATTTTCATTATGACGAACCGATACGTCAATTTCCATGGCCCTGACGAAATCATCCAGTCTTTTGCCCGCATCCGATGTTTCGTAGACACAGCGGCAATACCTTGCCCTTGCTTCCTTTATATCTATCTCATCAAAAGGCGAGAAATAGACTTCTTTCCCGATACCGTCGATGAGTTCAAACAGTGCCCTGTACACTTTCCGTGCATCTTCAACCCTGTCATCCAGGAAGAGGCTTTCGGCATCATGAAGAAACGATTCCAGCTCTTCACCCTGATCATCGCTGACATAATCAGGTTCCTCGTCATCATACCTGTCACCTTCCCAGTCATCAGAATCTTCCCAATAACTTCCGTCTTCGATAGAGTTGATCCTTTCTTCAATGCTTTCCTTGAGCGCTTCAATGTCGTCAAGAATCTGTTCAACAGGGCTTCCTTCAGGCATCGCTGCGGCTTTGCGATCAGGAAGGCATGTCTCGATCTTTTCCAGAAAGCTGACCCTGCCTGAGGTGGGGACATCCTTTGCAAGACAGATAAGAAGATCTGTCAGTTCTTCATTTGAAAGGGTGCTGCAATACCCGACGATTGTTTCCAGATAAGGTTTTAGGGCTATTTTCGATTTTTTCACTATTCACTCTCCATATTGAACAAAGAATTCATCCACTTCGCGGTTCTTGCGCAGTTCCCCGATTCCCGCTGACATCAATTTGTGCATAGAGATATGCTTGTCGCGCGAGAATCGGATAACCCTGGGATGGTGCTCTTCTCGAGGGCAAGTCTTGTGCTTTGTAAGCCATTTGGAGTAACAGGGAACGTTATTGAGAGAACTGCCAACAGTGACGATTTGTGGTCCCCATTAAACATCCCCTTTGGATATTGCGCCGGCAGCGATTTTTTGGCCCGGATAATCTTCATATAACGTTTAGAATCACGAAGGTTTCCGGCAACGGCTTCTCTTACCTGAAACTCCAATTAGTGCCCACCCATAAATCTATTTTGGGCACTAGCCGGTTTCCTGCTTTTGGATGTCTTCCAGCACCCTGGCGGCGTGTCCCTTGGCCTTCACCTTCGGGTACAGCCTGACGGCCTTTCCTGTCGCGTCGAAGACGAAGGTCGAGCGTACGGCGCCCATGGACACCTTGCCGTAGAGCTTTTTCTCGCCCCACGCGCCCAGGGCCTGCAGCATGACCTTGTCCGGGTCGGCCAGGAGCGGGTAACGCAGTTCCAGCTTTTCGGCAAATTTCCGATGGGACTCGACCGGGTCCTTGCTGATGCCCGCAATACGGAAGCCCGCAGCGTCGAATTTTCCAGCGAGTTCTCCGAACTCGCCTGCTTCAGTGGTTCAGCCCGAGGTATTGTCCTTCGCGTAGACAAAGAGCACCAGGCCTTCAGGGCCGGCCAGATCGGAAAAACCCCTTGTTTTTCCGGCCTGATCCGGCAAATGCATCTCCGGGTATGAGGAACCGATTTCCAGCATCAGCATACCTCCCTTTTCCTTTGTGGTAACAAGCACCATGATACCTGATTCTTCAGGGTCTCGCCACTCTTTCCTCTTTTACGCGTTCTTCACCGAACCTCTATTGGAATATTTCCCATTGGAAAATTTCGTTTTCGTTCTTATTTTACTGAAAGAATGGTTGGTTGATGGGCAATACATCAGGATCTGCCGCCGGGTTTCATCAGATGATACCTTGACGGCGGATCCGGGGAAAGGAGATGACTTGAAATGGAGACTGGAAAGATTGTTCTGCTAATTCTGTTATTCGTTTCCCTGATGCTTTTCGGCTGTGCCTATGAAGGCAATTATGGCTGGCAGGGTGAATACCATTACCCCCCTTACGGATATTATGGAGGTTATGGATTTTACGACTATTCCCCCTTTTATTACGGCGGAGAAGCGGAACATGAGCATCACGAGTTTCGCAGGGGGCATCACGGATTTTCGCGAGGGACACATGAAGGGCACCATGAATTTCATGGATTTAACAGAGGGGAGCGTGGAGAACGGTACGAATTTCATGGGGGAGAGCATAAGAATCATGAGTTTCACTAGCAACATGCGGAATGTCTCACCGATCATGAGCTGATGAAACGTTCAGGGTGCAACAAACGGTGCCAAGCTCGGCATGTAGCCGGCTCTGCCGCATAACGTCCGCGCGTTAATGTAGTTTCCATCCACAAGTAGATTGGGGACACTGGTAAGTTTCCAATCCAGAAATGAGAATTTTTGCACAAGATCAAGTCAAAGATCCCGGACTCTGAGCGGGAGAAATCAAGGGATTGCGGAAAAAGGCCGTCCCTATTTTACTGATACTCTTTTTGACCAAAGCTCGGCTCCCTGCACGACCTCCCCAAAAAAAATGGACTCGGACTGCAGGCCGTATTCTTCTCTCGGCATAGTGTTGATAGACTACGATTTTGATATGTTCACTTCCGTCTCTTTAACGGGCTGTTATTTGGTCTTGGGAAGATTGACCGTCAGAACACCGTCCTTGTATCCCGCCTCTACTCCGTCTCCATCCACATCAGCGGGAAGTTCAAAGGATCTGAAGAAAGATCCGTACCGGCGCTCAATGCGGTGATAGTTTTCTATTTTCTCTCCCTGCTCCTGCTCCCTTTCTCCCTTCATTGTGAGGCTCCGCCCGCTGAGGGTTATGTCCAGATCCTTTGCATTTACGCCCGGAATCTCGGCGTGGATGATTATCTCTTTTTCGTTTTCTGATATGTCTACAGCAGGCACCCAATCTCCCTCTTCTTCAGAGTATCGACCGAATGGCCTTCGGACAAAGAAGTCATCGAACAGCCTGTCAATCTCCGTTCTGAAGCGGTCAATTTCACTTCGCTCGCGCCATGGTATTAGAACTGCCATAAGGAATCACCTCCTTTCAAAAACATGGTGCGATGAAACCAAACGACGATAAAGGTTTAGATAACAGCGTGTTGTGCAACACATAGTAAAAAAAATAATCACAATCTTCTTTTGTGTCAAGAGCGGGACTGGCACCTCTTTGGGCTATGTTAAAAATTTCGAAGCCCCCCTCTTGACAAGCTCGGAATGTGGATTATTTATTTTGTTAACAGGTCCATTTGATCGATGGGCCTCAAAAAAAGCTCTGAAAATGGTTGATCCAGAGTCGCCGGTTCTGGATTCTTATGATGCTGTTCTTAGGGCTTTTTGATTTCAAACCAAACAACAATGAACAGTCATGAAAGGAGGGATGTATCATGTTGTTGAGGAGAATAACTGAGCGGCCCGTATGGGGCTGGAGAAATCCTTTTGAGGAACTGGAACCTATGAGAAGACAGATGGACTGGCTTAGCGGCGGTCTTTCAAGAGGCCTTTTTGCGGAACCTGCGGCAGGCGTATTTCCTCTTATGAATATCACCGAAGACGGCGACAACTGCTACGTCCGTGCTGAGCTTCCCGGTCTCAAGGCCAATGAGCTGGACATATCCGTGACGGCTGACACCCTCTCTATCTCGGGCGAGAGAAAGCTCGCCGCTGAAGACGAGAAGGCCCAGTATCATAGAAGGGAAAGGGAAGCAGGCACATTCAACCGGATCGTGAGTCTCCCCGGGCTGATTGATACAGGCAAGGTGGAAGCTCGCTGTGCCGACGGTGTCCTCACGGTTATTCTGCCCAAGGCTGAAGCGGCTAAACCTAAGCAGATTGCTGTTAAAGCGTCCTAACCCAAATTGAACAGGAAAGGAGGGATATGAGATGGCAGACACTGAAAGCAAGGCCCTTCAGGCAAAAGAGAAACAGCAAGTGGACACCCCGGCGGAGCAGACGAGGCCGGGGCTGGTGTTTACGCCCGCAGTGGACATTTTCGAAACGGACAATGAGATTACGCTGCTGGCTGATATGCCCGGTGTAAAGGCAGGCGACCTTGACATCGATCTCCATGAAAATGTGCTCACACTGGCCGGCGAGGCGCAAGCACCCGAAGGCGACCGTGAAATGGATGTGATCAGGGAATACCGCACCGGCAAGTACTACAGGCAGTTTACCCTGTCACAGGTTATTGACCAGGCAAAAATAATGGCTGAACTGAAGGACGGCGTCCTTCGGCTCAGGCTCCCAAAAGTGGAGGCGGCACAGCCGCGCAAAATAACCGTAAATGCAGCATGACCTTGTTTGTGGGGGTCTGATGATTTGTTGAATTCACATCATCTGAGCTCAAGTTTGCTTCCATAATTAATTTTGTCGGCTTCCATTTGTTTTTACAGGGAAGTGGATATGCGAAATTATTATGTTGTCCTAGGCGTCAGTAAAGGCGCAAACCTGGACAAAATTAAAAAGGCCTATCGAACGGTTGTGAAGAGACATCATCCGGATGTAACCCACAACCAGGAGAGCAAAAAGAGATTCTTGGAAATCAGAGAGGCCTATGAGACCCTGAGTGATGATCTGAAGAGAAGGCAATATGACGAAGAGTTGGAAAGGCAGGGGTCATCGCTCAGGGTCAAAAAGGTCCCCCAAATAATTGATGCGAGGACATCTCGACTGGACGAAATAGAAGGCTTGTTTTCTTCCACCGTTGACGATTTTCTTGAAGGGTTTCTCCCTGGATTTTTTGATGTAGGCAAACGGAGATCCAGGGGAAAGGATCTTTACTTTGAAGCTATATTGTCTCCATCAGAGGCTGCCGCCGGCGGACTTTATCCTATCACCATTCCCGTATTGGAACCATGTCCAACCTGCAGAAAATCAGGCTTTTTTGGCAATTTTTTCTGTCCGGTGTGTAATGGTTATGGGAGAGTCCGTTCAGAAAGAGAATTTTCGCTGAGTATGCCGCCGAATGTGCCACATGGTACCGAAATAAAGCTGCCTTTGGAGGATATCGGTTTAAAGAATGTATATTTAAATGTGGTTATCTACATAGACCCCAACTTAAGCGACTTTGAATAAAAAAATGGAGGGGATGAAAATGAAGCTATGGGATCGGATACAAAGAGGAATGGAAGCCGGTTTTGATGCAACTTTGTCGGCTGTTCATACAATCACTGAAAAGGCCGGAGAAGGAATAGAGCTCACTAGACTGAGGCGTGAGAAGGTTAGACTGGAAACACAGGTTACCAGAAGATTGGCGGAATTGGGAAATGCTGTTTATGAAAAAATATCAGGAGAGAGGCTCGACGATATAAGTCAAAAATTGGGGATCAAAGATATTTTACTAGATATTGCAGAAAGTGAAGCCCGCATGGCTAATATTGACCGCAAACTCGCAAAAGAATTGGAAAGTAGTGGGAAAATAAAAACCGACAATGACGTCGAGGCTCCAGGGACTGAAGGTTAAGGGCCCCGCGAGAAGCGAATTCTATTTCAAAGTGCGCCATGTAAGTTAACCTGTGCTCATCCATAAATGAGATAGTTTGTTCGAGATCAAGGCATGCGAAGATTTTAGCCACAGGAATACATTGAGGTATTTCGAGGACTAAAATTTGAGCATAACGACGAGATCGGACAAAATAGCCATTTATGGATGGACACTTAGAGACATGACGGGGATTCTGGTAGACCCCACCTCTTGGATTCGGTGTATCGCAAAGCCGCCGGGAATCAGGTCCGGGTTGGCGGTCACAAGAAAAGGGGTGATCCCTTTTCCACAACATCACCTTCACCATGTCAATTTACTTATTTTGATTTGACCGTCCCCATATCCAAATAGTTATCGTGATTGTCTTCTTAGGATGTGCATCGTCGACAAGGCCGGTGCAGAACTTTACAAAGCTATTTTGATATATTGTATTTCTTCAAGTTGGCCTTTATGTAGCCCCGGTGCAGCAGAATATGTATGACAATTGTAATCATGAACCCCACGGCAACCCATTCATGGACCTGAACGAGAAAATGCCTTACAGTAATCAGAAAGCTTCCCCTGGCCGCATAACCTTTGGGTAACAGGAGCCAGTTGATCAGGCCTGTAAGGCTCAACACAACAAAAAGCACGAAGGATACCACATTAATCAACCAAAGATCAGAGGTCTTTCTGCTCGTCATATCCTTTACACTCCTTTAAGAAATCATCCAGGGATACTGTAACAATAGAAGGTCTCAGCCCAACAATCAAAACGGACGGAATTCCAGATACAGAAAGAGGATCAGGAAAGTTGTTCCCAGAGAGACGATTCCTGTACCGATTGCCCCGGATCTTCTATTTCCCTGGCTACTAAAGATCGTAACCACCCCGCCTGTCACAGCCATAGCAAATGCCACCATGCAGGCTATCTGAAGAACAAGAATGGGCTCCTGGCGTACGTTTACAAAGAAAAATATCAAAAACGCGCCTGCCACAATAGCAGCCATTGTCTGCTTGTCTTCCTCTTTATGAAACATGGTTGCCAGTCCCCCAAACACGGCCATGATAAAAGAAACAACAGCAATCAACTCTCGCACTTCTCATTCTCCCTTCCGATTTCCATACCCAAGGAATTGGAAATTGCAGTTACGCTTCAGAAAAGAAATATTTTGATTCTGCTGATTATTATCGTCTAAAGCAGGTTTTACAGTTAACCACATTATGGCCCCCAATCACAAACTAATTTTTCAGCCCTGGCATTGAAAAGTGGATTCTAATTCGAAGGAATAAACCACCGGCATGCCAGGGGAAAAGTTGGGAAGCGACGATGCTGGAAAGTAGGCCGACGAGGAGGTAGAAAGACTGGGAAGCCGGGAAGCCAAGATAAGCTCTAAGCTCAAGGTGCTCAGGGAGAAATGGGGGCGACCAGGACGATCTTTCCGATGTGGCTTCCCTGTTCCATGAGACGGTGGGCATCCGCAGCCTTCTCCAGGGGGAAAACGACAGCCATGACCGGCCTGATCCGGTCTGATTCGATCAGCGGCCAGATCTCAGCTTCCAGCTTCTCCGCGATCTCCGCTTTGGCCTCGGGGGTGTGGGCGCGAAGGGTGGAACCGGTCAGGGTGAGCCGCTTCATCAGGAGCCGCATCAGGTCGATCTCCACCCTGG
>CAYUCJ010000145.1:0-7872 GCA_964443285.1 uncultured Desulfobacteraceae bacterium
AGCGTCATGTTGGAGAGGATCAAACAAGCCTCGGAATATCTGAGATCTTCACTAGGAACCAGACCCGAAATCGCTATGATTACGGGGACCGGGTTGGCCGGGCTGATCGAGAGTATGGCTATGGACACTCGTATTCCCTACGGTGAAATCCCGAATTTCCCCCGGTCCACTGCAGAAGGCCACATGGGAATCCTCGCCGAAGGTAGACTGGCGGGCCGGTCAATCCTTGCCATGCAGGGGCGTTTTCACATTTACGAGGGTTACGAACCGTGGGAGGTCATCTTTCCGGTTCGCGTCATGGCTGACCTGGGTGTCAAATACCTCTTGATCTCCAGCGCCGCCGGGGGGTTGAATCCCCAGTTCAAGCAAGGTGACCTGATGCTCGTGACCGATCATATCAACCTGACGGGAAACAACCCCCTGATCGGTCCGAACCTTGAGGATTTTGGCCCCAGGTTTCCGGACATGAGCCATGCCTACACCCCTGACCTCCTGGAACTGGCAAGAGCACAAAGCCGAAAGAATGGTCTTCATCTGAAAGAAGGGGTTTACGTGGGGATCACCGGTCCGAACATGGAGACGCCGGCAGAGACCAGATTTCTGAGAATGGCGGGGGCCGATGCCGTGGGCATGTCAACGGTCTATGAGGCCATTGCGGGTGTCCATTGCGGCCTGAAGGTCACGGCCATTGTGGTGATTACCAACGTGAACATCCCTGAAAACATGGAAGAGACGTCCATTAAAGAAGTCATCGAGGCGGCAGAGGCAGCCGGACCGATGCTTTCCAGGCTCTGGGGGGACATCATCAGAAATCTGCCCCTGACTTGATATTCGTTGGAGGATCGGTGTATCAGATTTTTCGCAACTCACCCATAGAGGCTTCAGGCGCAGGGCTTAAGGCAAAAGGCTTGAAATGGAACCGTTCGATATCCTGATAAAAAATGGAACTATCCTGAGCATGGATTCCGAGAACCGTCTCTTCGAAAATGGGATTCTGGGAATCACGGGCGACACTATCTCTCTTGTAGCCGATCATAAGGCCGACGTCCACCACGGAAAAGTGGTCATCGATGCGGGGGGAGGCATCATCCTTCCCGGGTTGATCAATGGTCACACCCATGCGGCCATGACCCTTTTCAGAGGACTTGCCGACGATCTCCCTCTCATGGAGTGGCTCAACCATTATATTTTTCCCGTTGAAAGACGGATGGACGGGGACTTCGTGCACACCGGGAGCCTCCTTGCCTGTGCCGAAATGATCTTGTCGGGAACCACGACCTTTTGCGACATGTATCTTTTTGAGGAAGAGGTGGCGCGCGCAGCTCAAGAAGCCGGGATGCGCTGCATCGTGGGAGAAGTGCTCTACGATTTCGACTCCCCTAATTACGGTCCCATCAAGAAGGGACTGGAATATACCGAGAGCTTGATCCGGTCCTGGAGGGATGATCCGCTCGTATCCATCGCGGTGGAACCCCACAGCATCTTTACCTGCAGCCCGGATCTGCTGACCGCAGCCAATAAACTGGCAGTGAAACACGGGGTTCCCCTCATCATCCATGTTGCGGAGACCCTTGCCGAGGTCAGGGAAGTCATGGAGAAATATGGTCGGACACCATTCCATCACCTGGATGGTCTGGGTCTGCTGGGTTCTCACCTGGTGGCGGACCATTGCGTTCACGTCGGACCCGAAGAAATGGCTTTGATACAGAGTAGTGGCGTGAGCGTTATTCACAACCCGGAAAGCAATATGAAGCTTGCTTCGGGCGTCGCGCCGATACCCGAGATGCTGAAGATGGGGATAAGCGTAGGACTGGGAACGGACGGATGTGCCTCCAACAACAATCTGGACCTCTTCACGGAAATGGATATGGCTGCCAAGCTGCACAAGGTCCATGCCATGGACACGACGGTGATGGACGCACTTTCGGTCCTCCGCATGGCAACCATAGAGTGTGCACGCTCACTGGGGCTCGACAAGGAAGTCGGTTCGTTGGAAAAAGGAAAGAAAGCGGATGTCATCATCCTCGGGCTGAACAAACCGCACCTCACCCCCCTGTACAACCCTTATTCCCAAACGGTTTATGCGGCCAGGGGAAATGACGTCACCCACACCATAATAAACGGCACACTGGTCATGAAGGAGCGCCGATTGATGACCCTGGACCTGGGGAAAATTTTTGAAAGGGTGGATATTCAGGCGGCCCGCGTAAAAGCCTGGCTTAAAGATGCATGACAGGTCAGGTTGAAATGCAGGAACCCGCAAAAAAGCAGTTCATTGCCCTTGGCAGTCGCCTTCTGGGGGTGCCGGAGGTCAGGACTCTGGGTGTAAAACCCAATTTCCTGGATTACTCGCCCCGGGAAAGGAGAATGATCAGAGAGGCCCCCCTGGTCCTTTTTCCCACCGCAAACTATGCACAGTTTCTCTCTACAATGGGAAAGAGGATCTTTCCGAGCCTGGAGAACCACGTTTATGCAGACGAAAAGATCAAGCAATCGACCCTTTTCTACATGCTCGGGATACCTCACCCCCGCACGAAATTTTTCTATGCCCGTCATCATGCCGACATTCTGCAGGAATTCGCCTTTCCCTTTGTGGCAAAGATACCCCGGCGTTCTGCGAGAGGCAGGGGGGTGTTCCTGATCCGCCGGGCCGGTGATCTGGCCCGTTATCTCAAGATCACCTCCGTCGCCTACATCCAGGAATACCTTCCCCACGAAAGGGACCTGCGGGTCGTACTCATCAATTATGACCCGATCCTGGCCTACTGGAGGGAACGGACATCGGACGAGTTTCGAACGAATCTACTCCAGGGGGGCCGGATTCGTTTCGAAGGGATCCCTCAAGAAGGCGTCGAGATCGGGAAAAAGGCGGCTCTGGGCTGCAGATGGGATGATGTGGGCATGGATCTCATCTGCAGCAACGGCAATTGGTACGTCATCGAGGCCAATATGAAATACGGCAGGAAGGGGCTGAAGATGAAAAACATGGACCTGAAACAGCTGATTCGGAGAAAACTTCTCTCAGGAGAGCTTCTCACCCCGCGGGCGACTTAATGAAATGAAAAAGAAAAGAAAAACCAGAATTTTCCTGATTACCATGCTCCTCCTCATGTTTCTTTCTTGTGGCGCTTTGCTGGTCTTCTATCACCAGGTGACGCGTGAAACCGCAAAACGGATTCAGAAAGGGGCCATACAGGACGTCATTGCCTCTGAAAGCCCTGTTTTCTATGATGATGGAAAGACCCCCATCGGCGTCTTCTTTCAAACGACCCATCGCAAGTATGTACCTTATGCTGAAATCCCCAAGTACTTTGTCAAAGCCATTGTTGCCGCTGAGGACCAGCACTTTTTCAGTCACGAGGGGTTTGAAATCAAGGGGATCTTGCGAGCCCTTTTCGCCAATCTGAAGGCGGGAAAGGTGGTTCAGGGAGGAAGTACACTCACCCAGCAGACCGCCAAGAATATCTTTAAACGGGAAAAAAGATCCTACAGGGCTAAATTGAAGGAACTGATCCAGGCATTCCTCCTTGAAAGGAGATACTCCAAGCAGGAAATCCTGGAAATGTACGCCAACCAGTTTTTCGTGACCGGTTTCGGGAAAGGGCTCCAGATTGCCTCCCAGTATTTTTTTGACAAAGACGCCAAAGACCTTGATCTGGTGGAAGCGGCCTTTATCGCCGGACTCGTCAAGTCTCCAAATCGGTACAATCCCTTTATCAAGAAAAGCGATGCGGAAAAATTGGAGGCGCGTCGATTGGCCAAGCAAAGGAAAGACTATGTGCTGGCCAACATGTTGAAACTGCATTTTATCGGGAAAAACGAGTATCTGAAGGCCCGCTCCATGGAAGTCCCTTTCAAGGAAGGTCAGATTACCTATAGGCTCAATGTCATGCTTGATTACGTTCGTGATGAGCTGGAATCGCCTTTTTTCAGAAAGATCCTCGTCGATCAGGGTATTGAAAATATCGCCACTTCCGGTATCAGGATTTACACCTCCATTAACAAGGGCATGCAGGAAGCCGCATTGAAGAGTCTCAGGGGGAATCTTCCTCTTCTGGATGTCCAGCTGAGCGGATACAACCCAGAAAAACAACTCCTCCAATACTCAAGACTCAAGGACATGGGGTTGATAGGAGATCCGGAGGAAGGGTTCCCCTTTCTCGTCAGAATTGCACACATCGATGCACAGGACGACCGGGCCTATTTACGTGTGACGTGGGATGGCGGAGAGGACAAGATCGACTACCAGGGCCTGAAGCCACTGGGTGAGGCCTGGCTGAAAGAGAAACTCGGTGAGTGGGCTCTGTTCGGCAAGAAACACGTGTCCTCTTTCCTGAAGCATTTCAAGGAAGGAGAAGCAATTCCCGTACAGTGGACATCCGGATCTGAAAACAGCCAGGAAAAGCATTTGAGGCTGGCAGTTTTCCCCGAGTTGGAAGGGGGAATCGTGGTCCTGCACCAGGGACTGATCAAGGCCATGGTGGGAGGGTTCTCCAATCGCTACTTCAACAGGGCCGACGCCAAAAGACAACTTGGCTCGATTTTCAAACCTATTGTCTATGCGGCGGCTCTGCAACTTAAATGGAGCCCGCTTGATCCCCTCCTGAATACCTATGATCTCTTCCCTTTTGAAAAAACCTACTACGCGCCGAATCCGGACCACCATCCCAATAGCAGGAGTGTTTCCATGGCCTGGGCCGGGGCCAAATCCGAAAACCTGGCAACGGTCTGGCTCCTCTATCACCTTAGCGACCACCTCAAGATGAGTGAGTTTCGCCAGATCGTGACCCTGCTTGGACTGGCTCGAGAAAAAAATGAAAGCTATCTGGAATACAAGAGGCGGATCAGGGACAAAAAAGGCGTCGTAGTCAATGGAAACGCCCTGACAGAGGCATCATTTGAAAAGGCCAAGAAAGATATTGAGCCGGATGTCATTTTCGGTGGAAATGAGCGCATGCTGGGGGTACTGAGACGGCTCCACTACCGGATTCCGGAAAAGGCGGGGGAAAATTTGACGGCCGAAAAGGAACAGATACTCAGATACGATTTCACGCGCCTCAGCCGCCTCAACAGAAGAATGAAAAGAGAGTTCGGGAAATTGGCAGCCGTGTTCCAGGAAACACCGGGGGTGACACCGGCGGACGACAAATTCTACCTTTTGCAGCACTTCTACAGGGTTGCCGGGGGTGACCAGACAAAAGAAAGAATCGTTTACTCGGAAAAAGTGAAAGCGATCCAGGGAACCGTCTTGCGACCTCTCATGCCCGGGGATTTGGCCCATGCGGATTTTTCTCAGACGATGACGAAGATATGGATCGATGACATGGTACCCTCCACCCTGATAGATCAGTTGGAGGCATATCTGAAGGAGAACTACCGGGATTTTCTGCAGCACAACCGCTACGATATGGATGTCCTCTACTGGGTACGTGACTTTAGAACGCTCACCAATTTGTCCTACGTTGTTTATCTGGGAAGGAAGATGGGAATTTATACGCATCTCGACCCTGTTCTCTCTTTTCCGCTCGGAGCCAACGCCATCAGCATAATCGAGGCTGCGAACGCTTTCCAAACCATGATGACCGGAAAGGTTTATCCTCTGTCGGGCGGAGATGTTCAGGAATCGCTTGTGCCTGTCATCACCAAAATTATCGATCGTGACGGGGAAACAATCTGGTCTTACAAACCAGCGCCAACTCGGGTGCTGTCGGAAAAGGTATCCAGTTCCGTTACACAAATCCTCAAAAAGGTCATGGAAATAGGAACGGGTCGAAAAGCGGGTAACGCCATTCGCGCGCAGTCAACGCCCTTTCCCTCCTATGGCAAAACAGGCACGGCCAACCGCTTCACCAACTCAAGCTTTGTGGGTTTCATCCCAGGCGTTGACAGCTCTTCCGGGGCGCTGAGTCTTGACAACGGCTTCGTGGTTGCCAGTTACGTCGGATATGATGACAACCGGCCCATGAAGGGAAAACATTTCGCCGTTTACGGTTCTTCCGGGGCACTTCCCCTCTGGGTTGACACGGTGAACGCCATCGCGAACAGCCTGCATTTCAAAGGCTCGACTGACCTGGTGGACATTTTGTTGGACACCGGGGCCGAATCGAAGAGCTGCCCGACAGGGCTTTCTGCCGTCCCCGTTTCTGAAGTCACGGGACTGCCGGGTCAATTCACGAATGTGAAATCCGGGGACACATCTTTCATTTTGTTCTGCACCCCTGCGGATTTCTCGGGAAACGGCCTCGAATTGCTGAGAGAATTTGACCCGTGTGAACAAAAGGAATAAGCTGAAAGAAAAACTGTCTTGGAGTTTGACAATGAGAGACCATTTGATCCGTCTTTTGATTCTTCTGTTGACTTTCTTGATTGCTGGGTGCGCCCAGTTCGCAGAGCACGAAAAGCAGCTCACCCCCGTCCCGGAGCCTGCCCCTCCCCTGACGACCAGCAGACAGGATCTTGAGAGGCAAATAACCTCCCTTCAGGAGCGTATCGGCGGCGATAAACTGGCTGTGAAAGATCGGGCCGCGGCCCGCGAACTTCTGGGCATTTACCGGTTGTTGAGAGATGCCGCCGGTCTTCCCCTGGATAGAAAGGCCTACCGGGAGCTGATCGAGCGGATTTATGAAAAAGCCACCCGTCTCGATTCTGCTTTTCTTCCTTTAGAGGAAAAGGCACCGTCTCCGGATGTCTATGCCGTCACTCTCTTTTCAAAAAAGCAACAGGACATCGTCGACACGTATTTGTCCGGAGATCACAGGGGGGTCATCAACAGGGTCCTTGCGCTTGAAAAGACCTTCGGCTCCGATGCGCTTTCACCTCAGGTGGGCCTGCTCTATGCCCTTTCTCTGGCGCATGAAGGGTTGCTGGAGGAGGCGGTGGATGTGGGGGAAAGGGTTGCTAGAGACCTTGAACAGCGTCCTGGCCTCATTGTGCTTGAGACGAGAATTGCCCAATGGTACTCCCGTCTGGGCCAGGAAGATGCGGCGATGCTCAGGTACGAGAGATTGACGGATGTCATGGACGACAAGATGGAAATGCTGGGAGGACTCAAGAAGGAACTGGCGCAATCCCCCGGGCAGCGCACCCAACAGCCCGAGAATTCTGCGACCGAAAAGGGCAAAATCGTCATCGGAGAGACACCCGACGGACCACTCCAACCCCTGATGAAACAGGTGGAAGAACACATCCAGTCTCATGACTTCGACGGCGCGAGAGCACTGCTTATCCAAAAACGGGATTCCGGGATTTCAGCATCTGAAAGTGAAACCATTGATCAGGCGATGAAGAGTGTTGACAGGGCGGAAGACGTGTTCCTTGGGAAAAGGATCGTCTCACTCTCCCCGGAGGAAAAGGCTCAGAAGGATATCCGCAGATTGATGGAGGATGAAAAGTATGATGAAGTGGTTTCAAGAATTGAAAAGCTGAAATTGGAAGGGATTCAAAGCGACGATCTCAAGAACCTTGAGCTTGAGGCCACTGAAAAGCTCATAAACCGGGATAGAAAACGGGCAGCAGGCCTTTTTCTTAAGGCTAAAAAGACTGAAAGCCTTGTGGAAAAGAAAAACTATCTCAATATGTCACGTGTATTACTTGAAAATTTACTTCATAACTTTCCCTCTTCTCCACTTCAGGAAAAGATAAAGCGAAATCTTGAAAGTGTGGATGAGGAACTACAAAAACTTTAGAATCCGGTATTCGTCTTTCACGGTTTTTTTATCGGTCCAGTTCTTTCCTCACGATCATTCCAATCGTTTCCATTAGGTAAGGCTTTCTTACGTAAGACCCTGCCCCCAGTTCCTGGGCCGCCTTGACCCTGCCCGATTCAGAAAAGCCGCTGGCAATAATCGCTTTCTGGCCGGGGTGCAGTTCCAG
>CAYUCJ010000146.1:0-7861 GCA_964443285.1 uncultured Desulfobacteraceae bacterium
GAGGGGAAAGAATGATGGACAAAAAGGCATTGACCGCCCCCTGTGGGCTGGACTGTTTCAATTGTGAGCTTTACGAGGAGAACCTGACTGAGGAGCTTACGGATCGGATCCACGTAAGAATGGGGGTGCCAAAGGAAGAGATTGCCTGTAAGGGGTGCCGTGAGCAGGATGGAAAACACTTCCACCTGGGCCGGGAAGGCTGCGCGACACTGAGTTGCATCAAGAAAAGAGGGTTCGCCTTGTGCTGTGATTGTGCGGATTTCCCCTGCGCTTTTCTGGCACCCATTTCCGATGGCGCTGCCAGGTATCCCCACAACATGAAGGTCTACAACCTGTGCCGAATCAAGAACGTCGGCCTTGAACGGTGGATTGAAGGGGAAGCAGGAGCCATCCGCAAGAAATATTACACAGGTAAATTTGTTGTTGGAAAAGGCCAGGCGGATTAACAAAAAGGCTCAATAGCCTGACTGGAATCGAGGAAGAAAATATGTCCAAACACGTTGGAATCGTTGCCTGCAGCGCCGAAGGCGCTGCGCTCTGTTACCGGACCCTCTGCGCCGAAGCCTCTGCACTCATGGGTGAGCACAACCACCCGGAGGTCTCCATGCACACGCACCCCCTGGCGGAATACATGGTTCATATCCGGCCGGGGAACTGGGAGGGCGTCGCAGATCTCATGCTTTCTTCGGTGCGCAAGCTGGCTGAAATTGGAGCGGAATTCGCCGTCTGTCCGGACAACACCATACACCAGGCATTCGATCTCGTTCGGGCGGAATCTCCTATTCCCTGGATCCACATTGGTGATGCCGTGGGAGGAGAGGCCGGCGAACGGGGGTTCAGCAAACTCGGCATCACCGGCACCAAATACCTCATGACCGGACCGGTTTACCCGCAGACCCTGAAGCAATACGGCATTTCGTGTGTGATTCCGGATGAAGAGGAAAGAGAGAAGATCGACACCATCATCTTCCAGGAACTGGTGAACGGTATTTTCCCGGAAGCATCCAGGCTCTATTTCAACGAGGTCATCGGAAAACTGAAGGAGAGGGGGTGCGATGCCGTGGTCCTCGGGTGTACCGAGATCCCCCTCATCGTGGACCCGGAAGACTGCCCCCTGCCCACTCTGGATTCCACGAGGCTGCTGGCAAGGGCCGCCTTGAATGAAGCATTGAGTATTACGCCTACCATTCAGAGGAGATCTTTCTAAAAGGGAGGCTTTTGTGGTTGAATTAAAAAATGACTTGTTCCTACGCGCCTGCAAGAGACTGCCGGTCGAAAGAACTCCGATCTGGGTCATGCGCCAAGCGGGTCGTTATTTACCCGAATATCGCGAAGTTCGAAAAAAAGCAGATTTTATGACGCTGTGCAAAACCCCTGAACTGGCTGCCGAAGTGACCATCCAGCCGGTTGACATCATCGGTGTGGATGCCGCCATTGTTTTTTCGGACATCCTGGTGGTTCCCGAGGCGATGGGTATGCCTCTGGAAATGCATGAGGGGAGGGGGCCGGTGTTTCCACACCCCATCAGGAATAAAGAAGATGCCGAAAAGCTCAAGAACATCGATCCTGCAGTTGAGTTGAAATACGTGCTTGATGCGGTAAGCCTGGTCAAGCGGGAACTGGCCGGCCGGGTCCCACTGATCGGTTTCAGCGGTTCCCCGTGGACCCTGTTGACCTACATGGTCGAAGGGCAGGGGGCCACAAAATTTTCAGAGGTAAAGAAATTCATCTATAATCAACCCGAAACCGCCCATCGCCTTTTAGCCAGGATTGCGGATACGGCCGCAGAATATTTGAGCGCAAAAATCGAGGCGGGCGCGAATGCCGTCCAGATTTTCGATACCTGGGGAGGCGTACTGTCTCCCGATGATTTTGAGACCTATTCGCTGAGATATATGGAAAGACTGATTTCTCGTTTGAGACGGACGGTTGAACCGGTCATCGTATTTGCCAAAGGGGTTCATTATCATATTGAAAAGCTTGCCGATTGCGGAGCGGATGTGTTGGGACTCGACTGGACCATGGATATCGGTAAGGTGTTTCAAATCGTAGGGCATAAAGTCGCACTCCAGGGCAACCTTGATCCGGCGGTGCTTTACATGCGCCCTGAAAATATCGCCAAAGAGGCCCATAAGGTTCTGGCGGCCTTCGGGCGTGCGCCCGGCCATATTTTTAATCTGGGACACGGCGTCCTTCCCGATGTGGCGCCCGACAATCTGAAGTTTCTGGTAGACTACGTGAAAGAAGAAAGCCTCGCTTTCCATGGCTAAGTGGAAGTTAGGAAGGCCATGCGCGGGCAAAAAAACATCACCGTCATCTTCAAATGGATAAATTCCCTGCACCGATAGAGAGGAAAACCTTGTTCAGTATTGATTTGGATCTGATAAGAAAATATGACAAACCGGGGCCCCGGTATACCAGTTACCCGACCGCACCTCAATTCAGCGAAACGTTTACCCACGTAGATTTTCTAGACGAAATCGTAAGGACCAATCAGGGGGGCGATTTACCCGATTTGTCGCTGTATTTTCACCTGCCTTTTTGCGATACGCTCTGTTACTTCTGCGGGTGCAATATGATCGTCACGCACAACCGGGAGCGAATTCGTCGATATCTGGAATATCTAAAAAAAGAAATTGATCACTTAAGGCGCCTGATTTCGGCGAATCGCAAAACGACCCAGTTGCACTGGGGAGGGGGCACGCCCACCCATCTGACTCCCGGGGAAATTTCAGACCTGATTTCCTACATCAGCCAGCGGTTTGAAATACAGCCGGATGCCGAGGTCAGCTGCGAGATCGATCCCCGTGAATTGACCAAAGCGCATCTGGCAGCTTTAAGGTCCGGAGGTTTTAATCGAATCAGCATGGGGGTTCAGGACTTTAATGAAAAGGTCCAAAAGGCGGTCAACCGGATTCAGCCGGAAGAACTGACCCGGCAGGTGGTTTCGTGGGCCCATGAATTGGGCTTTGAAAGTCTGAATATTGACTTGATCTATGGACTGCCCTTTCAGACGGCGGATGGCTTTGCAAGAACCATCGATACCCTGATTGATATCTACCCGGACCGGATCGCACTGTTCAACTTCGCGTATGTTCCATGGATGAAAAAACACATGCGGCTGATTCGCCTAGAAGACCTGCCGGCGCCTGAAGAAAAACTCGATATCCTGAAAATGTCCATCGAAAAACTGATTGCCGCCGGTTACGTGTTCATTGGAATGGATCATTTTGCCAAACCGGACAATGAGCTGGCCGTCGCGCTGAAAGAGAAGAAGCTCTACCGAAATTTTCAGGGTTACACAACCAATGCCGGTGCGGATCTTTATGCCATGGGCATTACCAGCATCAGCCAGTTCGACCGGATTTATGCCCAGAACGCCAAGACGGAAAAAGAATATTTTGCCGCGCTCGACAAGGGTATCCTGCCGACCGTCAAAGGTTGCCGTCTGGATGAAGATGACCTGTTGCGGCGCAAAGTGATTACCGACCTGATGTGTGATTTTGAACTGGATTTCAAAGCGATTGAAGCGGAATTCGGCATCGACTTTGAGACCTATTTCAAATGGGGTCTGGGAAATCTAAAAGAAATGATGGACGATGAACTCATCCGCATTGAAGAGGGCACCCTGCGGGTCACTGAAATGGGCCGCATGCTGATCAGAAATATCGCGATCAATTTCGACGGGTATATTGAAAGAAAAGAGGACCATGCCCGTTATTCAAGGACCGTATAAAGCCGGGATGTTTCAAGAGCGGCCGGCGGATCATTGAACCAGGGCGCGGGAAGACTGCCCCGTATGGAATGTCTTCACTGAGCCCGGAAGGCATCAGATGACCCGATACGCTGTGGTGCTGTTAAATCTAGGGGGTCCGGATTCTCTGGATGCGGTGGGACCCTTCTTGAGAAATTTATTCAGTGACCATGATATCTTCAAAATTCCCTTCGGACAAAAAACCTTTGCGAAGCTGATATCCAGGCTGCGGGCACCGAAAGTGATTGAAAGATACAAAAAGATCGGTGGAAAATCACCGCTCAACCGATGGACGGCCGCTCAGGGAGAAATGCTGCAGGCGGCGCTTGAAAAGGATGTCAAGGGGATCGAAGTGCATATTGCCATGCGCTACTGGAAACCGGAAATCAAAGATGTCGCCGTCAGGCTTTCAAAAGCAGATGTCGAAAGAATTGTTTTGCTTCCACTTTATCCGCATTATTCAATCACGACCACCGGCTCTTCCTTCAATGAATGGCATCGGAATTATACGGGAGATCCGGGACGGCTGGTTCTTGTCGACCAGTATTGCGAAAATAAAAAATATATTCAAGCGATCAACCAGAGAATCGATGAAACACTATCAGGTTTTCCCGAAGATGTCAGAGCGGATGTTCAGATCGTCTTCAGCGCTCACGGCACGCCGGAACGGATGGTAAAAAAAGGGGACCCTTACAGTGCCCAGATCAAAAAGACGATCGAACAGGTTATGGCAAAACGTCATTTTTCACATGCGCATCACCTGTGTTTCCAGAGTAAAGTCGGGCCACTGGCCTGGCTGAAGCCCTCAACGGCAGAGACCCTTATCGCGCTGGCACAGCAGAGTAAGAAACAGATTCTGATCGTTCCCATCAGTTTTGTGAGCGATCACATTGAAACCCTGTTCGAATTGAACATTGAATATCGAAAAATTGCCCTGGAGGCAGGCATTGAGAACTATGTGGTAATGCGGGGCTTGAACGATTCGGAGGCATTTATCGCCGCGTTAAAAGAGATAACGATGAAGGCTTTGAATATCGAGCAGCCCAGACAATCGGGCACACAGGCAGATGGATAAAACCAAAATCACAGTTTTGGGAGGAGGAATATCGGGACTTGCCACGGCGTACTGGCTGGATCGAGCAGGTTATAGCGTGACCGTTCTGGAAGCGAACAGCGAACCGGGCGGGTCGATGAACACCCGCCGGGAAAATGGGTTTCTGGTTGATTATGGCGCCAACAGCGGATTGGACACAACCCCGGAGATTGGACAATTGGTAAAAGAGGCCGGTCTAAAAGATGACTGGGTGTATGCCGATCTATCCGGTAACAGGCGATATATTCTAAAACATCACCGGCTGTATGCTTTGCCAACCCAACCGCTGGCCTTTATAAAGACGCAATTGTTTTCTACCCGGGCGAAGCTGCGCCTTCTTGCCGAACCGTTTATCGGGCGATCCGAAGACGGCTACTACCAGAGCATTTCTCAGTTTGTAACCCGTCGACTGGGGCGGGAATTTCTTGATTATGCCGTCAATCCTTTTGTGGCAGGCGTTTTTGCCGGCAATCCCGAAAACCTAAGCGTGAAATCAGCCTTTCCTAAATTATACCACCTGGAAGAAGCGTATGGCGGACTGATCAAGGGCTTGATAAAAGGCGCAAAAGAAAGAAGAAAGCGGGCCGAAACGTCCAAACAGAGCGCCCGGATGTTTTCGTTTAAAGACGGTATGCAGGCGCTTCCCAAAGCCATTGCCGCCAGGCTGGGTGAAACGGTAAAAGTGAATTGCAGGGTTGAAAAGGTTAAAAAGTCCGAAAGCAGCTACCAGGTATTGTATGATCAAAACGGTCAATCGGGGCAAGTCGATCCGGATATTATCGTGTCGGCGATACCGGCGTACAATGCTGCGAATGTTTTTGCCGAACTGGATGACCGGTTATGCACGCACCTGAACCAGATCTATTATCCACCCGTCAAAGTGTTGTTTCTGGGGTACAAAAAAGCGGCAATCGGCCGGGCCCTGGATGGGTTTGGGTTCTTGATTCCTGAAAAAGAGAAGAAAACCTTTCTTGGTGCGATTTGGAGTTCGACCATATTTCCGGGCAGGAGCCGGGATGACACGGAGGCGTTTACCCTGTTTGTCGGGGGTGCGCGATCCCCTGAGTTGGTCGAGAATGAAGAGGGTTCCCTGAATGCCGCTGTGATCAGAGAATTTCAGAAAATCATGCGGATTGATGAACGGCCGTTGTTTATTAAGGAAAGAATATGGCCACAGTCGATTCCGCAGTATCAACTGGGCTATATAGAGCATGAAAGGTATTTCGAACAGTTTGAAGAAAACCATCCGGGGATCTTTTTGAGCGGGAATTACCGGGGCGGTATTTCCGTCAGTGATTGCATCAAGAATTCTCATTTGAATTATTTAAGGGTCGTTGAATATGCGATGACTTTGTAGGAAGCTCAGCGCCGGAGGTAGTGGCCAATGGCATCCTCCACATCGGGGGCCAGGGGAATCCCTCTTTCCCTGAGACGGACCTTGTATTTTTCAAATGATTGCACATGACGAACCGATGAGACGAGAATTTCCAGATAATCTTTCAAGCACTTTTCGACCTCCTTTCTGAATCGTTCCTTTTCAAGAAGGAGGTTTTCCACTCCTTTGATCATCCTCAGATTGACGGGCCTGCACACGATCCGGTAAAAGATGAAGCGCTGGAGCTGGCCGTCTTGCCTGTCTTCCTGTTTGATGGCCCTCCGCACCCGGTCCAGGTCCAGGCTGTCGCACACCTCCACATTCAGGTCACGGTCCTCGAGGGCCTTGAAGACAGCGGCCAGCGGCCGGGGGATCCCGCAGGTGTCCATTTCATCCAGGACGCAATCCCTTTCCCTGAGATAGACCACAAGATCCAGGTCCGAACCCTTTTCGGCCATGCCGAAACTCACCGACCCCAGGAGGTCGAAAGCCACTTCCATCCCTTGTCTCGCGATATCCCGGTAGACCCCCCGGAGTTCCCGGATGAGGTCAAGGGTTTCGTCGGTCTCGTGTTGAAGGAAAAAAGTCCTGACCCGCTGAAGCCGCCGGATGGGACGGATGTGCGATACCCTGGGAACCGATCCCCCCATGCGGGCATACTGTGTTTCATCCAGGATAATGGTGTCGAGCCCCTGTTCCGTTACCCGGTAGTCGACGATGTCTCGAACCTTCCCCTTTTCAATTCGGCGAAGCGTTCCCACTTCCGGGCCCCGGTCATCTACGATCAGATCCAGGAAGTATCCGCCGGGACGGGCCCTGGTAATGCGTTCGGTCTTGCCGAAATTGGAGGGGTTGAAAAACCATGTTCCTCCTATGCACTTCGCTCCCCAGTTTTCGTGGTAGTGGCCCGTCAGCACGATCCGGCCGGGGAAATCCTCCACATAGGTGCGAATGGACGGACTACCCGTGTGACCCACGCCCGGGATCAGGTCAAAAATACCATTGGGAGGTTCGTGCAGGACGAGGATATCAGGCGCACTTTTTCTGAAGAATGCAAGGGGTTCCGACTCAATCCCTTCAAGGTCCATCTCTTCGCGGAAAGGGACCTGGAGGTGGTCGGGCATCCCCGGCGTGCGGACCCGTGCGCCTCCATATCCGGCCAGTCGCAGGTTCCTGATGTTGACTTTTCTCAGGTGAAGGTCCCTTTCGTAAAGGGCGGTGTCGCGAAGGTCCATATCGTAGTTGCCGGGGAGAACGTAGATGTTTCGGCTTGAATACTGCCGGCAGATATGCTCCAGGCGGTCGTAGGACCTTTGGAGAAAAGCCTCGGCCCGGTCGGCAAGTCTCAGGTATTCCTGGGCATGGGCACGCAGGGTACGGTCGGACTCGGTCTTTTTGAGATGGCGTGCCACTTCATAGAGAGATTCCTGGTTTTCCACCTTGCTCCGGTGCCTTCGGAGAATCTCCTGGAGTTCCATGAAGCGCCAGGCCGCCTGGTACCGGTAAAACGCCCTGGAGACCAGGTCACCCGCCAGGATGGTGATGTCCGCCTCCGTCCGGGCCAGGAGGTCACTTACGGATTTGAAGGCATGGTGTATGTCCGTCGCAAAGATCAGGCGCATAAACACATCCTTTCAGG
>CAYUCJ010000147.1:0-7853 GCA_964443285.1 uncultured Desulfobacteraceae bacterium
CTTTTCCTCAGCCATGGATATTGTGAACGCCCTGGGCAACACCATGGAAAACATCATGTCAGGCAAAGACCGGGTGATCGATGCGGATCAGTTCGCCGAGTGGTGGCAAGAGCGGGAGAAAGGGGAGACTTTTTTCCTGGACTGCCGGGGCTGGGGGAACGCTGAGCCTTATGTTGCGAAATACCCGGATCACTGGAAATCCATCCCCCAAGATGAACTCAGGGGCCGGATCAACGAAGTGCCCAGGGACAAACGGCTGGTGCTGATATGCAATACGGGAGTCCGATCCTACGAGGCTCAGGTTTTTCTGGATCAAATGGGCTTACCGGACAGTCACAACCTCCAGGGAGGGGTGGCTGCGTTGAGGAAATGGGGACTGGAATTGTGAACGAATCAACCTCAAAGCACTCTGATCTCAGCAAATAGCCGAAGTTCCTCGGTCTATCTTCTAGAAACATCGAACGGCTCAATGGGGGGGAGTGGAGTTGTTTCTTTTCCCCTTGACATTTCAGAGCCCAAGGCCTATTAATGACCACGCGGTCACTTATTGTAGGTACTTTTAAATTATTATTTCAACTGCTTAAAGATGACCAAACAGTCATCATTCTTAGATTTATTGGATTCAATGGATTCCGCATTTTCTGATTCAACACTCAATTCCATAGGTGAAAAAGTCGAACAGGGTGCGCGGCTTGATTTTGAAGACGGGCTGGCACTTTACCGCAGCTCTGATTTCCTGGGTGTGGGCAGGCTGGCCCACCTGGTGCGAACGAGGAAATTCGGAGCTGACGCCTTCTTTGTCCGCAACCAGCACATCAACTACACCAACGTGTGTCTCAACCGGTGTCTCTTCTGCGGGTTTTCACGCGATGAGGGCGAAGAGAACGCCTTTACGTTCGATCTCCAGGACGCGGAAGATCAGCTTCACTCACGCCTTCACGATTCCATCAGGGAAATACACATCGTGGGAGGGCTGAACCCTTCCCTGCCTTTTTCCTACTATCTCGATCTCCTTGAAATGGTGAGACGTATTCGGCCCGAGGCCGCCATTAAGGCCTTTACGGCGGTGGAGATAGACTGGTTTTCAAGGGCAACGGGACTTTCCATCGAGGCGATCATCAATCAGCTGAAAGACGCCGGGCTGGCGATGATGCCCGGAGGCGGGGCCGAGATCCTGAGCGCGCGCGTACACCGGAAGCTCTATCCCAGGAAGATCGGTCCCGACCGATGGCTCGAGGTGATCAGGAAGGTTCACGGGCTCGGGCTGCCCACGAACGCGACCATGCTTTACGGCCATGTCGAGTCTCTCGAAGAGCGCGTCCAACACCTCCTGAAACTGCGTAGGCTCCAGGATGAGACAAACGGGTTCACAGCATTCATCCCCCTCGCCTTTCACCCTGAAAACACGCGGCTTTCCCATATAAGACCCGCCGGCGGGCTGGAAGACCTGAAAACAGTGGCGGTGGCCCGATTGATGCTGGACAATATCCCTCACATCAAGGCCTATTGGGTCATGATCACGCCGGGTCTGGCGCAGGTGGCCCTATCCTTCGGCGCCGACGACCTTGACGGGACCATTGTGGAAGAGAAAATCACCCACATGGCAGGCGCCCGAACCCCGAAGGGGTTGAGCATGGAAGAAATCTCTCATCTCATCCGTTCGGCCGGATTCCACCCCACGGAAAGGGACGCATTCTATAACGCTGTTTGAAGGTGGAAAAGACGATGAAACAAAATAGAAGATTAAATTTAGAGGACGCACTCGTCCTTTATCTGGATGAAGATCTTCTTTCTCTGGGTACGATGGCGGACCAGATGAAGGAGCAACTGCATCCGGACAACACCGTGACCTATATAGTCGATCGGAATATCAACTATACCAATATCTGCTCATCCGGCTGCCGCTTCTGTGCTTTCTTCAGGCCGGACGGTCACCCGGAAGGGTATGTCATTTCCCATGAAGTACTCGGTGACAAGATCCGGGAAACCCTCGATCTGGGGGGCACCCAGATCCTGCTTCAGGGAGGCATGCACCCTGAACTGGGTTTGGCCTATTTTGAAGACCTGCTGGGTTTCATCAAGGAAAAGCATCCCATACACGTCCACGGGTTTTCCCCTCCGGAGATCCATTTCCTTTCCATAAAAGAAAAACGCCCCGTCAAAGAGGTTCTGGCCCGGTTGAAATCAGCCGGCCTGGGTTCCATACCTGGAGGCGGAGCGGAGATTTTGGTTGACAGGGTGAGGAAGAAGGTTTCGCCAGATAAATGCCTGACCGATGATTGGCTGGCGGTCATGGAAACGGCCCACGGCCTGGGGCTGAGAACCACCGCCACCATGATGTTCGGACACGTGGAGACCCTGGAGGAAAGGCTCGAGCACCTCTTCAGGGTGCGTGATCTCCAGGATCGAACCGGGGGGTTTACGGCCTTTATCCCTTGGACATTCCAGCCGGACAACACGCGCCTCAGGGTCGCTGACAAGGCCACCTCTACGGAATATTTGAGACTTCTGGCCGTCTCGAGGCTCGTGTTGGACAATATTCCGAATATCCAGGCCTCCTGGGTCACCCAGGGACCCAAGATCGGGCAGGTGGCCTTGAAGTTCGGGGCAAACGACCTGGGAAGCACCATGATCGAAGAAAATGTGGTGGCCGCGGCAGGGGTTTCATTTATGCTCAGCCGAGAAGACATGATCCAGATTATTGAGACGGCCGGATACCGTGCCCGGCAGCGGGACACCTTCTACAATCATGTATGAAAGCGGAAGGCGGGAGATGGAGAGCACTGCACACCGTGCAAAGTGGGTCATCGTAAGTCCTGAACAAATCCTGGAGAACGGCTGTGTGACGGTAAGCGGGGGCCGTGTAATCGCGTCCGGCAAAAGCGACGCCCCGGATGGGTTACAAATCAAGGATCACGGGGAAGGTGTCCTCATGTCCCCCCTTGTGAACGCTCACACGCACCTGGACCTGACACCTCTGGGCGGACGGTTGGAGACCGGAAACGGCTTTATCTCCTGGATCTCCCAAATCATCGAGCAGAAATCAAGCCTTGCGGATGCTGAAATTGAAAAAGGGATAGCGGTCGGCAGAAAACTGCTCAGGGATTCTGGATGCATCCTGGCGGGGGATCACCGATCCTTTTCGGTCAGTGGGACCGCCGGAAGGGATGAACCGTTCCTTCGGGTCTTCCGGGAATACCTCGGATCGGATTTGAAACCGTTCGAATCCGGAGATCCGGCCGGGTCATGCTCACTTGCGGCCCACGCCCCCCACACCACCGGTCCCGGACTGATCCGGTATCTGAAGGAATGGTGCCGGAAAAACAACCGGGTTTTTTCCATGCACGTGGCGGAATCAACTGAAGAAGAGGAGTTTGTCACCAGCGGTAAAGGGGCCTGGGCGGCTTTTCTTAAAGACCGCGGAATAGCCTTTGAAGACTGGCATCTACCGGCGGAGAGCCCTGTTCGCCACCTTGAGAGGCTCGGCGTCCTCGACGAGCAGACATTGGCCGTGCACCTGGTCCAGGCGGACAGGCGAGATCTCACATTGCTGGCTGAAAAAGGGGTCAAGGTCTGTGTCTGCCCCCGAAGCAACATGGCGCTGACAGGCAAACTTCCAGAGTTGGAAACCATGCTTGAACTGGGCTTGCGGCCGGCCGTCGGCACGGACAGCCTGGCCAGTGTTTCCTCGCTTGATCTCTTTGACGAGATGCATTTTCTGGCGGAACGTTTTCAACACCTAAACCCGCAGGACATCCTTGCCATGGGAACGCGCAACGGGGCCGTGGCCTTGGGCATGGAAAAGGAGTTGGGGACCCTGATCCCGGGAAAGCGGGCGGCCATGCTCTTTATCCCGGTGGACGGAAAAAACCCCGCATCCCTTCTGGAGGCCCTGATTTCCGGACACGGGAAACCCATGCCGGAGTGGGTGACATGAAAGTCAGACTGGGGAGGATCTCCTACCAGAATGTCTTGCCCGTCTACTGGGGTTTGAGGCGCAACATTCCCTCTTTTCTTGAAATGACGACGGCCCCTCCCAGCTCCCTCAACAGGATGTTGGCGGAGGGGTTCATCGATATCAGCCCGGTCTCTTCCATAAGTTATGCCGCCAACATGAAAGACTGGTTGATCGTTCCGGACCTTTCCATCGCATCCCGAGGCCGTGTCATGAGCGTGATTCTGCTCAGCCGCGAGCCCCTGGACCGCCTTAGCGGGAAGCGGATTGTCCTATCCGATGAATCTGCGACCTCTGTCACGCTCCTGAAACTCTGTCTCCGGCGGGAGGGGGTTTGCCCGGTGTTTGAGCAGGGGAAACTGAATGAAGAGATTCTTCGGGACCCACGCGTTTCGGGGGTCCTTGCCATCGGGGACAAGGCGCTCCGATGGGGCCGGACCGATGAAATGCCTTTCAAGACCGATCTCGGGTCGTACTGGGATCAATGGACCGGAAAGCCCTTTGTTTTCGCCCTTTGGGCCGTGCGAAAACCGTTTGCTTCAGAACACGCCGATCTGGTGAAACAGACCGTTCAGGCCTTGAAGTCCTCACGGGACGAGGGCCTTGCCTCCCTGTCAGTCATCAGCCGGCAGGCGGCCGGGGAGATGGAATTTCCGGAACCTTTTATGGAAAGCTATTTCAAGGGCCTCTCCTACCGCCTGGATGAAGTGCAAAAGCAGGGGCTCCGCCTGTTTTTCGACTTATCCGGACAGATAGCCGAAGTTAAGGAACCTGTTTCCCTGCGTTATTTCGAGGATTTCTTCGCCGATGAAACACCCTGAGAATGAGAATGAACTCCCGTCGACAGGGCAAAAAAACTACTGAAAAAACCGGGTTCACCCGGGTTGAAACCGTCTCGCTCACAGAGGGGCCATACCTTTTGTCCTGCCCAAGGCCATTGGGTCGGTGTTTTTGTTCTCTGATGTCCACGAGAGGGAAATCCTTGGCGCCCTCGAGGAGGTGAAAGGCTATGATCCTCAAGACTTTTGATAATCTTGATCAGAAAAAGAAGAACAGGATCTTCAGGGAGGCGGTGCGGGAGTTCTCTGCCAAAGGATACGCAAAGGCAAGCATCAATGCCATGGTACAAAATCTGGGGATCGCCAAGGGTTCCATCTTTCAGTATTTCCGTGACAAGGAGGGTTTGTTCAATTTCGTGTTTTCACGCTCCGTTGAAATTGTCAAAGATCACCTCAAGGAGGTGCGAAAGACAACGGAGGACAGAAACTTTTTTGTGCGTTTGGAAACCCTTCTGACCTCGGGCGTGCAGTTCGTTCGCAAGCATCCGAGAATCTACACGCTTTACGTGAAGATCCAGTTTGAAGGCAACCTGGGTTTCTGCTCCAGAATGCTCGCATCGTTGCGGCGGGAATCTTTTGAATTTCTTTCTCAGCTGATCACCACCGGGATTGAAAGAGGGGAACTGGACCCAGCCCTTGACATCACCCGCACGGCCTTCATGCTGGACGCAATATTGGACCGGTTCCTCCAGGTCCACATGCTGGAGCACCTGGATGCCGGCCTGGCCCTGAAAAAGGCCGATGAAGGGACAACCCGGAACTGGGCCATGGAAATCGTCGGGCTTCTGCGCAGCGGTCTGGAAAACAGGAGCCGACGATCATGACCTCCCTTCACCCTCTTCTCATCGCTGCAGCCGTGCCGGCTGAACTGGCCATCATCAAGGAACGGTTGTCCGGAAAAAGGACCCTTCACCTGGGGTCGATCGAACTCCATATCGGGAATATCCACGGGCAAGAGGCCGCTACCCTGGTGACGGGTCCAGGGAACGTCAACATGGCTGGCGGACTGGGCGCGGTGTTGAGCATATTTCAGCCACGCGCGGTCTTCCTGACCGGATGTGGAGGGGCTTTTGACGGAACAGGCCTTGCACTCGGAGACGTTGCCGTCGCAACAGAGGAAATCCACGCTCAGCTTGGGGTGGAAGACTGGGAAGAAGCGGGTCTTGTCCATCCTCTGGACTTTCTGAAGAATCGCATCACGCTGGACCAAACCCTCATCCAAAAGGCGAACGATGTCCTCGTGAAACAAGGATGCCGAACGGATTTCAAGGTCTTCAATGGTCCGTTCCTGACCGTTGCAACCGTGACCTCACGGAATGAAACCACTTCCTTGTACCGTAAAAAATACCAGCCGATCGTCGAAAACATGGAGGGATTCGCGGCGGCGGCTCTCTGCCGACGCCATGTCGTCCCCATGGTGGAACTACGGGCCGTAAGCAATAGGGTGGGGCAGAAAGACCGGAACACCTGGCGGCTGGAACTTGCCTTTGAGCGGGCCCAGGAAGGGGTCCTCAAAATGCTCGAACACGGGGTGATATGATGGATATTTCAATGGGTTATTCACCCTGTCCAAACGACACGTTCATTTTCGGTGGGTTGGCCAACGGGCTTATCGATACGGAGGACCTTCACCTGAATATCCGCCTGGAGGACGTGGAGACCCTGAACCGGCTCTGCGGGGAAAAAAGCCTGGACGTGACCAAAATCTCCATTGCCGCCCTGGCCTATTCCCTGGACGATTATGCGCTGCTCCCCAGCGGGGGCGCGCTCGGCAGGGGTTGCGGGCCGCTTGTGGTGGCATCCCCCGGCGCAAAACTGGAAAATATGGCAGAGAGCGTGATCGCGGTCCCGGGAACCTTGACCACCGCCCACCTCCTTCTCTCCCTTTTTATGGGAAAACGCCCCCGCGTTTTGCCCATGCCCTTTGACACCATCATGCCGGCGGTTCGAATGGGAGAATGCCCCTTCGGGGTCATCGTTCACGAAGGCCGCTTTACCTTCCAGAACTACGGCCTCATTTGCCTCCTGGATCTGGGAGTGTGGTGGGAACAGCAAACAGGCCTTCCCATCCCGCTCGGCGGTATCGCGATCCGCAGGAACCTGGGGGAAGAAATGGCCGAAAAGATAAACACCCTCATCCGCCGGAGTCTCGCCTTTGCCCTTGTCAACCCTCAGCAGGTAGAGGAGTATATCCGCGCCCATGCCCAGGAAATGGAAGAGAGTGTCATCCGGGAGCACATCAGGCTATACGTGAATGATTTCAGCATGGACCTGGGTATGGAGGGAAGATATGCAATCCGCCACCTCCTCCAGACCGGCGGAGACAGGGGGCTCTTCCCCTCCCCTCTGGTTGATATTTTCGCTCTTTGAGGCTAAATTCAAAAAGTTTGACAGGACGCCTACTTTTCCAAGTATAATACGCCAAACTTAAGTTTGATGGAGCTGCACCCGATTGATTTGCTTGCCCGTCCATGCGCACGATGATGACTTCCAACGAAGTCGCTTTATTCAACCGAGCTCAGGAGGGGGCCTGAGACTCTTTTTCGGACCCTTTCTCATAGTGCACTTGGCACCATACTCCAACATGGACGGCTATTTGGGGTTTACTGCTTATAAACCCCACGCGATTCTATCGCATAGCGTTAAGCCCCAAATAGGTGGCCATCCCCTCCGGAGTCTTTAGAAAGGGTCTGAAAAAGATTCTCTGGACGCCTCCTCTTCGTCGCTCTTAGGCTGCCGCTTGCGGCATAAGATAGCTTTTTATAAAGTCATCAAGTTTTGAGTAAACAGGACCGGTTCCGGCCCGATACGGAAGCAAGAGGTGCTACTGACGATGATATATATTGACGGAAATTCACTGACTATTGAAGAGGTTACCCGGGTGTGCCGCGAAGACGTCCGGGTGGCGGCTGATGAACGGGCAAAGACACGAATGGAAGAATCCAGGGCCTTTGTTCGGCAGATCGTACTGGAAGGCCGGACCGTGTACGGCATCACCACGGGAGTGGGTGAACTGGCAAACCAGTTCATTCCCCCCGAGAATGTTGAAAAACTCCAGC
>CAYUCJ010000148.1:0-7774 GCA_964443285.1 uncultured Desulfobacteraceae bacterium
TGGATGAGATCGAGCGGCTCCATGGGGCAGGCATTGAAGTGGGACCGCAGAGGCTTTCCCTGAGCGAGAAGGCCCATATCATCATGCCGTACCACAAGGCCCTGGATCTGGCCAGGGAAGAGGCCAAGGGAGCGGATAAGATCGGGACCACCGGGCGGGGGATCGGCCCCTGCTACGAAGACAAGGTGGCCCGCACCGGCATCAGGGCTATTGACCTGACGGAGCCCGACACCTTGAAGAAAAAGATCGAGACGATTCTGAAGGAGAAAAATTTCTACCTGACCCAGTTCCTGGAGAGCGAAGGACTCCAGTTGGATGCCGTTTTGGAAAATGCCCTTGAATTGGGCAGGAAACTGGCGCCTTTCCTTTCCGATGTATCCGTGGAGCTGGGGACGGCATTGAAGGCAGGGAAAAAGGTACTCTTTGAGGGGGCCCAGGGGACGCACCTGGATGTGGATCACGGCACTTATCCCTTTGTGACATCTTCCAACCCGGTTGCAGGAGCTGCGTGCGCCGGGGCGGGGATCGGTCCGGGGGAACTCCACCACGTCGTCGGGATCGTGAAAGCCTATATCACACGGGTCGGCGCTGGACCGTTTGTGACCGAACTGGTTGACCGGACGGGGGACACCATACAGGAGAAGGGGATGGAATTCGGTTCCACCACCGGCCGGCGTAGGAGGTGCGGATGGCTTGATCTTGTGGTGGTTAGGGATTCAGCCCGGTTGAACGGCCTGAACAGCCTGGCCATCACCAAGCTGGATGTCCTCACCGGTCTGGAGACCCTAAAGACCTGTGTGGGTTACGAATTGGAAGGGCAAAGGGTGGAAACGCGACCGGCAAGCATTGTCCGATACGGTCAATGCCGACCCGTTTATGCGGAACTTCCGGGCTGGAAGGAGGACATTTCCGGTGTCAGGGAGTTGGCGAATTTGCCGCCAGAAGCCAGGGACTACCTGAACCTGATCGAGAAGGAAACGGGTGTTCCCCTATCCATAGTCTCCGTTGGGCCGGGCCGGGAGGAGACCATTATGATAAAGAATCCGTTTTATAGCCGATGACTTCCTGAACAAGCTTGTTTACCCCGTGGGAGGCAGTCTTTATGAGCTATCACCTTAGGCTTTGCCATGTCCACTTATGACAAGACATACGATGTGATCGTCGTGGGGGCGGGTCATGCCGGGTGCGAAGCCGCGCTAGCCGCGGCCAGGATGGGACATCCCACCCTGATCCTCACCATCAACCTGGACCACATCGGTGTCATGAGCTGTAATCCGGCCATCGGCGGTCTGGCCAAGGGGCACCTCGTCAAGGAGATCGACGCCCTGGGGGGTGAAATGGCCCTCAACGCCGACGCCACCGGCATCCAGTTCAGGCGTCTCAACACGCGGAAGGGACTTGCCGTCCAGGGTTCGCGTTCCCAGAACGACCGGGATCTCTATCGAAAACGGATCAAATCGGTGCTGGAGGCCCAGGCCGGTCTGGACATCCGGCAGGCCATGGTGGACCGGCTCCTGATCAAAGAGGGAGCGGTCTGCGGCGTCGAGACCCGTATCCACGAGAGATTCCTCTCCAAGAGTGTCATCCTGACCACCGGGACCTTTATGCGGGGATTGATCCACATCGGGCTGGATCACTTTCCCGCCGGACGCATGGGTGATCCGCCGTCCACCTGTCTTTCACTGCAACTTCAAGATATGGGGTTTGAAATCGGCCGGCTCAAGACCGGAACCACACCCAGGCTCAACGGCAGGACCATCGACTACGAGGGGTTGGAGGTGCAGCGGGGCGATGAGAACCCCAGGCCTTTTTCCTTTACCACCAAGGAACTGCTGCTGCCCCAGGTCCCCTGTCACGTCACTTACACCACCCGGAAAACGCACGAATTGATCCGATTGGGTCTTGATCGTTCCCCCCTCTTTGCCGGCGTGATAAAGGGAGTGGGGGCGCGCTATTGCCCCTCCATAGAAGACAAGATCACACGATTTGCCGAAAAAGGGCGTCACCAGATTTTTCTCGAACCGGAGGGGTTGGACACCTTTGAGGTATACCCCAACGGACTGGCAACGAGCCTTCCCATAGATATTCAGGTCAAGATGATCCGGTCTATTCCAGGCCTGGAGAAGGCCGAGATCTTGAGGCCAGGTTATGCCATTGAATACGACTATATCAACCCCCTGCAGCTGAAGCCGACCCAAGAGACCAAACTGGTGGAAGGGCTTTTTCACGCGGGGCAGATAAACGGGACCTCCGGGTATGAGGAGGCTGCCGCCCAGGGACTCATGGCCGGTATCAACGCGGTACTGAAGGTGAGGGGGGAGGAGCCGTTGATCCTCTCACGGGACCAGGGTTACACGGGCGTGCTCATCGATGACCTGGTGACAAAAGGCACGGGAGAGCCTTACAGAATGTTCACATCCCGGGCCGAATACCGCCTCCTGCTGCGGGAGGACAACGCCGATTTCAGGCTCAGAGAAACGGGGTATGGCCTAAGGCTGGTATCGAGGGACGTCTACAGGGAGTTTCTCCTTAAACAGGAGAAGGTGGAATCCCTCATGACATTCCTGAGATCGGCCAGGGTAAGGCCGGACAGGGGCGTGAACGACCGTCTGGCTGAACTGGGATCGGCAGGGCTCAAGGACAGCTCTACCCTTGAGCAGCTCCTCAGGAGATTCGAAATCTCATTTGAACACCTGCGGTTTTTTGAGCCTTCCCTGGCGGGCGTGGAGGAGCGGGTGGCTGAAGAGATTGAAACACGGATCAAGTATGATGGGTATATCCGGCGCCAGGAAAAACAGGTGGAGAAGCTCCGGAATATGGAGGCGGTGCGTATTCCCGGTGGTCTGGATTACGTCGATGTGCACGGCCTTTCCACCGAAGTCTGTGAAAAACTCACCGGGATCAGGCCCGTTTCCCTGGGACAGGCCGCCAGGATTTCGGGCGTCACTCCTGCGGCCATCATGGCCATCCAGGTGCATCTGAAAAAGATGACGACAAAGACAGGTACATGGCAGAGGAACTGAAGACGATTCAAAACCGGGCAGAAAGACCATGAGCCACTTAAAGAGACATGTGCCGATGAAAAGGATCACCCTGGGGGGTGTCTGCCTCCTGCTCATTTTATACACCTGGGGTTGCGACGGGAAGGGACAGAGCAGCGAGGAAGTCCCACCCGCGTCCGGAGTGGCGAAAGAAGTGCGGATATCGCGGATAATGGCGACGTCCGCAAGGACGAGTGCGGAATACGTGGGGATCCTTTCAGCCTATCGAAAGGTTCGCGTGGCCAGTCTCACCGGCGGCATTATTGAAAAACTCCTGTTTGAAAAGGGCGATCACCTCAAGGCAGGTCAGCTCCTGGGAGAGGTGGGAACCAGTACCTTCAGGCTCGGGGTTCTTCAGGCGCGGGCCGCGGTGGAAGTGGCGCGGAGCCGACTTCAAAAGGCGGAACAGGGGAGCAGGCCGGAGGAGATCGGGCTGGCCGAGGCCGCATTGAAGGAAGCTGGGGCCGCGCTTTTTCAGGCTGAGAGACACTTCGAGCGTATCGCAAGCCTTTACAAGATACACGCGGTTTCCCAAAAAGAATACGATTCAGCGGAACAGCAGAAAGCGGCTGCTTCGGCCAGGGTGGAATCGGCGCGGGAGCAGGTGGCGCTCGCTACACAGGGGCCCAGGGATGAAGACAAGCGGGCCGCCAGGGCCAACCTGCACCAGGCCGAGGCCACACTTGCACTGGCAAGGGACAGATTGGAAAAGTCCAGGCTTTATGCTCCCATAGAGGGGATTGCAGGCTTCAGAAAATGGGAAAGGTATGAAGTGGTTCCGCCAGGGGCGCTCATGACGGAAGTTGTGGATTTGAGCAGAATGAAGTTGAAAGTAGCAGTCAGCGAAAACGACAGGGGAAGCTTGAAATCGGGCCGGCGCTTCCCGTTCACCATCGACGCCATTCCGGGGGGACACTTCAGCTGCAGTCTGTCATTCCTTTCTCCCACCGCCGATCCCCGGACCCGTTCTTTTCCGGCCGAGTTTGTCGTGGACGATCCGGACCCAAGGATGGCGGACGGGATGACCGCAAGGATCAGTCTGCCCATTGAGAGGCAAGAAAAGAGCATCAAGGTCCCTTCTTCCTGGCTTTCCGAGGAAAACGGGGTCCTAGGCCTCTTTGTCCTGCAGAATGAGAGGGCCCACTTCAGGAAGGTGACCCTGGGCGGTTATTATGATCGCTATGTGGAAATCCTTTCAGGGCTTCGCGATGGAGATCGGGTCATCACCAATGCAGCCGGTCTCAAGAGTGGCGAACCGGTGAACTACAAATGAGTGCCACCCAATGAATCTGACCCAATTCGGTCTTTCCAGGCCCGTGGTGGTCCGGATGGCTCTGCTCCTCATCGTGATACTCGGTATCACCTCGTATCGCGCCATGCCCCGGTACTTGGATCCGGATCTTACCATAGGTGAAGCTCTTATCATAACCCTGTGTCCGGGCTATTCGCCCGAGGACGTTGAAAAGCTGGTCACCCGTAAGATCGAGGACGAACTGGACGGCATAAGTGACATCAGGCGCTTTGAATCCGGTTCCTCTGAAAGCCTCTCAAAAATCCACATCTTTTTCAATACGGACCTCTCCAAAAATGAGATAAAAAAGGCCATGCAGGACGTGCGAAACGCCGTGGACCGGGTGGACGATCTTCCTGTGGAGGCAAAGGTTCCGAGAGTTGTCGAGCTGGAAATTGCCCTCTTTCCGGTATGCCTGGTGGGGATTGCCGGGGACCTGCCTCCTATGCAGCTCCAGGACATTGCAGAGGATATAGCGGACACTTTCAAGAACATCGACGGCGTTTCCGAAGTGGATATCCTGGGAAAGCGGGAACACGAGATCTGGGTGGAACTGGACCCACGCCGGATGTCCGCCTATGGCGTCTCGGTTGGAGAGGTGGCCAGGGCCATCGCAAATCGCACAAAGAACCTGCCGGGTGGAGAGATGAAAATAGGGGATCAAGAGATCGCCATCCGGATTCTGGGAGAAACCAAAAGGCCTGAAAGCCTGGAGAACATCGTCCTCAGGAGCATGGAAGGCGGTGTGGTCTATCTTCGTGATGTGGCCAACGTCATCCCGACGCTGGAAAAGGAGAGAACCAAGATTTTTCTGGACAAGAAAAAGGGTCTCGTCCTTGCGGTCAAACGGAAGAAAAACACCAACATGATACGGATTGTCGAGGAGGTGAGGGCCCTGATGCAGGACATACCTCATCAATATCCGGGACTCAAAACGGCTATCTATTTCGATCAGTCCAGAGAAATCAAAAGGCGTATCAACGAGCTTCAGACCAATGCCCTCATGGGAATTATGGCCGTCTTCGGCATCCTCTGGTTGTCCATGGGCCTCAGAAACGCCCTGTTGGCCTCGGTGGGGATACCGGTTTCGTTTCTCCTGACCTTCATATGCATGCGGTATCTCGGCCTCTCCATCGATGCCGTCACCCTTTTCGGGCTCATCCTCGTCCTGGGCATCATCGTTGACGATGCCATCGTGGTACTGGAAAACATGCAGCGCTACCTGGAGAGAGGAATCCCGGTCATCCAGGCGACACTGGAGGGGAGCAGGGAGGTCCTGGCCCCCGTACTGGCCTCCGTCACTACGACCATGGCGGCCTTCTTCCCGCTCCTCTTTGTGGTAAGCGGGGTGATCGGCAGGTATTTGTCCATTTTGCCGAAAGTGGTTCTCTTTGCCCTTGCGGCATCTCTTTTTGAGGCCTTTTTCATGCTCCCCTCCCACATGGTGGAATGGAGCCCCGGAAAGCCGGGGAGGGCCCGGAAGAAACGTCTGGACATCTTCTCGCCCTTCAGGAGGATCTATTATCCTTCGCTCCGGGCCATCCTCCGCCACCGCTACGTCTCGGTGCTGGTGATCGTCCTGTCCACGGTCATGGCCATCTTCCTCTATTTCCAGACGGATTTTGTGATGTTCCCCAAGAGTGATGCCTATCCTCGCTTCAACATTTACTTCGATCTGCCGGTAGGATCCACGTTAAACCGTACAGAAAGTGCTCTCATGGATCTGAGCGATCTGGTGAAGACCCGCCTGGGGGCCGATCTGGACGTACCCATCGCCGTGGCCGGCATGAAGGAAGTGAACTATGAACCCCTTTACGGGACCCATTACGGCATGCTGAACGTGATATTGAAAGGAAGAGAAGAACGCAAACGAAGCGTCCTTGAGTGCATGGAAAGCGTGCGCCGTGATGTGGAAAAGCTTCTACGCTCCAGGGGGGCCACCTCCCTGGTTCTGGAAAGAATGCTTGAGGGACCTCCCGTTGGAGGCGATGTGGATCTGAAGATCCAGGCGTCCGACTGGAACAGTGCGGCAAGGATTTCACGGCTCCTGCAGGATGAACTCGGCAGGCATGAAGGCATCGTGGACATTCAGGACGATTTTTCGCGCGAGAAAAAGCTGATGGAGATCTCCGTCGATGAAGAGAAGGCCAAGCGGATGGGACTCGATCAGCAGGATCTGGCCGTGGCGATCCAGGCGGCTTTCTACGGAATGACCGTTGCCCATTACCATGAGGGCAAAGAGGAGCAGGAGGTCAAGCTGAAATACCTCCTGCCCTACCGGCGGAATTTTGACGACCTGCTCAATCTGAAACTGCAGGTCCCGGGACAGGGAGAAGTCCCCCTGAAGGAACTGGCGCGGATTAAACTGGTTCCCGGTTTTCACAATATCTATCACTACAACGGTCAACAGACCGTGCGTCTCACGGCCAATATCCGGGAGGTCAAGACAAAGAAAAAGGGCCTGGCCGGGCTCATGTCTCATTTTTCGGGTGATCGAATGACGGCCGTCAGGGCGAACCAGCTGGCTCGCAACGCTTTTGACCGTATAAGAACCGATTTTCCGGGTGCAAGGCTCATAGCCGGGGGTCTTCAGGATGAGACGAACACATCCCTGCGAGAACTGGGGCAGGCGGCCGGTCTGGCCCTGTTGCTGATTTTTTTCATCCTCGCGCTCCAGTTCAATTCCTTCAGCCAACCCCTCATTATCATGAGCACCATACCTTTTGTGGTCCTGGGGGTTATGATCGGACTGCTGGTGAGTTCGAATCCCCTCACCTTCGTGACACTCATCGGGCTCCTGACCCTTGCCGGCATCGTGGTCAATGACTCCCTGGTACTCATTGATTTTATCAACCGGTACCGAAAAGAACATCCGAAAGAGCTTTACCGGGCTATCGTTCGCGCGTGTCATGTGAGGATGCGCCCCATCATGCTCACCTCCATCACCACTATTTTCGGACTGGCACCCATGGCCTTCGGTCTGGGAGGAAAATCCGTTTTCTGGGCGCCCTTGGCAACGGCCATCATGTGGGGGCTGGCCTTTTCAACCTTCCTCATCCTCTCCATGGTGCCCGCCTATTACGCCATCCTGGAAGATATCGGGTATTTCATCCGGCACAGGAAAAGACGAAAGGCAGACACCCTGCGGGAGATTGACGAGGCATTCAGAGATGAGGCCCTCCAACCCTTCATGAAAGATCAACCGTCCGATCCCACATCCACCTCCTAAAACCTTCCGGGGAGAACGAAACCCCTCGCCCTTTGGACCCGGATCCTTATGGAACCGTTGCCATGCAGTGAAATTGTGCTTATTTATTCTTGCACAACAGCAAGTTATATATTTTTTCACTTGACAGGTTAGCGCAATTTGACTATAGACCTGCTTCAAAAGTAATCCGGCAATTCTCCGGCGGCCGATGGGTTTCCGGCGGGTGACGACCTG
>CAYUCJ010000149.1:0-7723 GCA_964443285.1 uncultured Desulfobacteraceae bacterium
TCTCCGTATCCCCGGGCCCCATCTCCCTGAGCCACTTCTCAACAAGCCATTCGGGAAAGGAATGGCAAACGGAGAGGTAATGTACAAGATCCTTCTCCCGAGGTGGAAAAACAAGCCGTTCCTTTTCACGGCAGGTCTCTCTCAGGATTCCATTGACCGAACGAACCACGTGGTTTCCGGCAATGGTCCTGACCTGATTGACCGCTTCATTTACGGCGGCCGATTCAGGAACTCTGTCCATAAAAAAAATCTGATAGAGCGCCAGACGCAGGATGTTCAGCACCGAAACGTCTATCTTTCGAAAAGGAAATCGGGCCGTCTTCTCAATGATCCAATCCAGGCGAAGCCGCCATCTGAGGACCCCTTGCACAAGATGAACCGTAAAGGCCCTGTCTCTGGCAGAGAGCCTGATATTCCTTTGAAACGCGTCAACCAGATAGTTTTCAGGGGGAACGAAGTGCAGATCCAGATTGTTCAGCACTTTTAACGCGAGATTCCTCGGTTGCACTTGACGCCTCTCCCAAAAAGATCTGCATTCCTTTTTCAACCAGCTCGAGGTCCACATCGGTGTCATAGCAGGGGCCAAAAGGTCTCGTGTTGAAGACACCGAAAACAGGGATGGGGTAACTGTCCTGGATCCCGCTTGTCAGGTCCCTTTCGCAGGCCACGCCTATGATGACGTCCGGTTTCTTCTGGACAACGATTCTTCTTGCCAGGGTGCCTCCTGTGGCCACCGAAACCGCTACGCTGTATTTTCTCGAAAGGGCCACCAACCCCTTGATTTTGCATTTGCCACAGGCCTTGCAGTTTTCTATGTTTCCCGTGACTCGCACATCGCAATCGTGATTTTGAAGACAATGGGGAAGCAGGATAAGAAGGTTTTCAGGTCTTATTTTTCTGGCTTCGCTGCGGACCAACTGGTTGTTGATGGCAACGAATGAACGACGCACCTCTTTCTTGCTTATGCCCAGGAACTTGCCTATGACCACGAGGAGGGGGAAAAGAACGCGTATGACCAGCCCCCGGAGGCGCCGCGTAAGAAAGAGGTTCCTTCCCCCCAGGATGGTCAGGATCAGGGTCAAGGCCCCGCCGAGGCAGAACAGGACCAGACATCCGAAAAAGACGCCCAGGATAAGCGGGAGGTGCTTGTTAATGTTGGTCAGACCCACATAGGGAACCCACCAGAGCAGAACCGCCAACCCCACGATGACCACACACGCGATCAAAAGGAGAAAGATGAAAGTCCGTTTTTGGGGGCGTTCCCGTTCTTCTTGCACCTGCACTTAATAAATCCTCTGGTCCCAGCCTATCAAAGACGCATTATTGATGGAATCGTAAAAAGTTCTTCCGTGGGCACGATGATGACTTTCTACGAAGCCATCATTATTGCCTCTGTCCAAGGATCGTCCCCTCTTCCAGATGAAAACCCTTCAGGAAGATCCCCGCCGGGAGTCTCTTCTTGCCCTCCAGTTGCAGAGCACCGATCTCGACCAGGCCGTTCCCGGTTTCCACCTGAAAGGCGGCTTCCGTCTTCCGGGCCACACGGCCGGGTTTCCCTCCACCTGAAACGCCATGAACCACACGGGCGGAAAAGAGCTTGATTCGCTTTCCGTAAAGTGTCGTCGTGGCCCCCGGCCAGGGATCCAGGCCTCGTATGAGCGCGGAGATTTTTGTTGCAGGCAGGCGCCAGTCGACGCCGGCCATCTCCCTTTCAATCTTGGGCGCGTACGAGGCCAGCCGGTTATCCTGCGGTCTGGCCTTGATCCGCCCCTGGTTCAGGGCCGCCAGAGTGCCGATGACGAATTTCCCGGCCATCTCCGCAAGACGGTCGTGAAGTTCTCCTGCGGTTTCGTTTTCAAGAATCCGGACCTCTTCCTGATGGAGAATGGGGCCGGTGTCCAACCCTTCATCCATCCGCATAGCTGTCAGTCCAGTCGTGGGCTCATTGTTGAGTAGGACCCAGTGGATGGGTGCCGCACCCCTGTATCTGGGTAAGAGAGAGGCGTGGATATTGAGCGCCCCCCAGGTCGGCACCCCCAGGAGTGCCTTTTTCAGGACCTGACCAAAGGCGATAACCACGAAGAGTTCAGGTTCGAAGGAACGCAGGAGATCGCAGAAGGCTGGGTCAGAAGCCTTCTCAGGCTGCAGGACTTCAAGTCCGGCAAGCACGGCCTGCTCCTTGACGGGCGGGGCGGCGAGTTTTCTTCCTCGCCCCTTGGGCCGATCCGGTTGCGTCACCACGGCCCGTATCTCGTGACCCTGCCTGAGAAGGGCCTCCATGGCCGGAACGGCAAAGGCCGGAGTTCCAAAAAATATCATTCTGGGACGCGCGGAAAGCGACTTTTTCACAAGAGCATTCATGATCCGCATTTGAGATTTCATTATCACTTGCGCATCTTCTTTAACTTCTTTTTGTACAGATTCCTTTTGAGGGCGCTGATGTGATCAATGTAAAGGACACCGTCAAGATGATCTATTTCGTGCTGAAGGCAAATGGACAGTAAACCATCCGCTTCAATTTCAAAGGGTTCCCCCTTCCTGTCAAAGCCCTTCACATGGACGCGCGCCATTCTGTTTACCTCTGCTGAAAAGTCAACAACACTGAGGCAGGCTTCCTCGGTGGAGACCTTTCCTTCCCCTTCGCAGATTTCGGGATTAATGAGGACGCACGGCGACCTTCCTTCTTCACGGGGATTTTGATCAAATACGATCACCCGTTTCAACTCGCCGACCTGGTTTGCTGCCAGCCCTATACCGGGCGCCACATACATCGTCCGTATCATTCCCTCAACAAACACCTGCAATGATCCGTCGATATCCTTCACCAATGCGGCCTTCGCCCTGAGGACGGGATCAGGATAGGTGTATATTTTCATGTTTTCAGAATTTTCGTCGGCATTCATCCCTTTTTCCAGGCCAAGACATAAATTCCCTGTTTGAAACAGGGCTTCGTTGATTATTTTAAACACTTCACCTCAATAAATCAAGCCGCCGGTTCAGCAAAACCTTCTTGACTTTTGTGCCTCGTGCACCTATTGAAAAGCCATGATGAAAAAGATCGCTAATTTTCTGTTTGAAGTGGGGATGTTGAAAAAAACCCCGCGGACCGGCTACCAGTTTCTGGGCTCGGGAAAGGAATCGGTAGCGGCCCACTCCTTCAGGACGGCCGTCATCGGCTACGCCCTAGCCTCCCGGGAACCGACCGCTGACCTGCAAAAGGTGGTCCTGATGTGCCTTTTTCACGACCTGCATGAGGCCAGGACGGGTGACCACAATTATGTCAACAAGAGATATGTGGATGTCCATGAGGAAAGGGCGATGAATGATCTGGCCATGGACCTGGTTTTCGGTGATGAGGTGCTTTCGCTCGTCAAAGGTTTCAACGCATCGAAAACACTGGAGGCCTCGCTGGCAAGAGACGCAGATCAGTTGGACCTGATTATGGAGCTGAAAGAGCAAAAGGACCTGGGAAACCCTTATGCGGAGGACTGGCTGTCATTTGCCGTGGAAAGGCTTCATACGGCCGGGGCACAGGAACTGGCCCGGGAGATACTTGAAACCGACAGCACCGATTGGTGGTTCGAGAAAAAAACAGACTGGTGGATCAATGGTCCCCAAAACCATCAAACCAATCCTTGACCTCCTGGGACGTGACAGGCGCAAGGCCATAATGAGAGTCAGCCTGGGGGTATCCCTCTTGTGCCATGTCGGCCTGGTGGTGGCCTTTCAGAAGGCATTCCCTTTCCACTGGGACTTCGAACCCATTCGGAGTTACCGCGTTGAGCTCATTCGCCCCCCCGTAGACCCCTCTGCGACAGGTGAGGCAGGCGGAGCAGACCTCGAAAAAATAAGACCGACTCCAAAGACTGCGCCCGAAGATACCGAAGACACCATTTCGCTGGACACCCGCGATAAACGATACATTTCCTATGCGAAGGTGATCAAATCGGTGCTGATGCGCCAGTGGAATTACCCCATGGAAGCGCGCGAAAATCTCATTGAGGGGAAACTCATTGTTCTCTTCACCCTTAAGCGCTCAGGACAACTTCAGGATCTGAAGACCCTGGAACCGTCAGGTTACGACATCCTGGATCAAGAAGCCCAAAGGGCCGTTCGATCGGCAGCCCCTTTTCCCCCTTTTCCGCCATCCGTGAACGTTGCCAGGCTGCACATTAAGGCCCGATTCGACTACCGGTTGACAAACCCGGGTCATCAGAGGTGAAATGATGTCCTTTTTTCAAGGCATGATCTTGAACTTCCGGGGACTTTGGCTGGGCGTCAGGAACCCCAGGCTCCTGTTTCTCGGGATCATCCGTTTCGTCGTCGTGCTCGTCGTCACCATTCTTGCTGCAAGCCTTATCCTGATCTACCATCGGGAAATCCTGAACCTCCTGTGGAAAAAACCCGACAGCCATCTGATCCTCTGGTCATGGTACCTCCTGTCGTGGCTTCTCTCCCTGTTGCTGGTCGGTTTCTCAACGGTTCTCGCCTATCTCCTCTCCCAGGTCCTCTTCGCCGTTGTCTTGATGGACCTCATGTCCAGGATCACCGAGCGGCTCCTCACCGGGCGGGTGGAAGAACCCCGAGGAAGGCCTGTTCTGAAATGGTTTCTGTTTCTGGTGAAACAGGAACTTCCAAGGAGTTTCGTGCCCGTGCTGATTGTCCTTATTTTAATGACATTTGGGTGGGTTACGCCATTCGGGCCGGTTCTGGCCGTCTTGTCATCGGCGGCGGCGGTTCTGTTTCTTGCATGGGACAACACCGATCTCGTTCCTGCGAGACGCATGATGCCCTTCAGAGCAAGGTTCCGGATCCTGACCAGGAGTCTGGGCTTTCATCTGGGCTTCGGGCTTCCTTTTCTCATACCGGGGGCCAACATCCTGCTGCTTTCCTTCGCACCCGTGGGCGGGACCCTCTTTCATTTGGGGTCGGACGGAATCCATCGGCCCGATTCAGAAGCAAGCCAGCCACCTTCGGTTAAAGCCGACAGTTTGAGGGACAAAGCGTCCAGTGAAGGGAATAGAAAGGCAACTTCTTCCACTTGACCCCTCGAATCCTTGGCGTCTTGAGTCCTTTATCGAAATTGAAACTCAAGTCTTCCTACAAGGACGAGATTCCTTCTCTGGTTCTCCGATTGGGACAATAAGAAAAGACTTCCCTTATTTTCTCAGTATCACGGGTTCCGCAACGTAGTTTCCGGAGATGACCTGCTCCCAGAAAGTGTTTCGATCCATCTGCCATTCCGGTCCGAAGGTCACATTGAAAAAGCCGCCAAGTCGCAAAAAGAGCTCCCGCCACCCGGAACGGTTTTCCAGTGACAGGACGTGCTCCACAAACGGAAGGATCTCTCCCAGTTTCTCTTTTGGGATGTAGGCCCTGGCGCCCATCTCGATGGATTTTCTGAGAGCGCGAACCGAAAGGACGTGCGCGGTCAACATTACCGTCGGAAACCCCAGGAAGACAGAAGCCTTCAGCAGATCGAATCCCCGTACGCCCATGATGTCCAGAATGACAAGATCATAGGACCCCGACCGGAGCAATTGGTACCCGGTCTCAAAATCGGTGGCCTTGTCGAGAGCCAAGTCTTCAAAGTCTTCAAATTGTTCCACAAGGCTTTCCAGGAGATCCGGCTCGTCGTCAACCGCCAATATGCGCTTTCTGTTCAGAATGCTCACGCTCCAACTCAACCCCCGTCTTCGTCAGGAGGAAGCTTGACCCGCTTGAAGACCACATCGTTCATGCGCTGTGGCTTGACCACACGCTGGGAGAGGAGTTCCCGGGCTCCCCTCTTGAATGCCTCCACGTTATCGTAGAAATGCGTCCCCTCGACCACTTTGAGGTCGGGGTAGTCCTTGTGAATGACATCCAGAAAGGCGTCCTTGAAGGGGCAGAGCTCAACCAGACAGGAACTCAGATGGAGCGAATCAATGCCATAGTCCAACAGGGCCTGGACTTTTTGCCATATGCGGTCCGTCCCCACACCGGTGGGGCATCCTCCACAGTGGATGATGCCCAGCAGATCCACCTGCTCCCCTTCCGGATACTGCTTGAACAAACCCCCTCTGCCGCGAAGGTTCCCCAGGCACCCTATCATGACGCAATTCATCTCGTTGGTGACGCTTTCACACGCCAGTATGCCCACCTTGGCCATAGTGTTCCTCCACCACCATTGATTGTAATCGTAAAAAGTCCGTCCTTGGACTTTTTACTGACGAAAACCGAAAAGTGTGATTTTCGGTCTCCTCACAAATCAACGGAATACAAGACAACCCATTGATTTGCGTGCCTGTCCATGGACACGATGATGACTTCCAAGAAAGTCGCTTTATTTAACAGCGATCAGGAGGCGTCCTCTTCGTTGCTCATAGGCTGCCGTTTGCGGCATAAGTCAGCTTTTTACGAAGTCATCAACCTTGATTGTCTCTTTACGTCAACCACCGCTTTCTCCGTTTATAGAACTTGGCATCACGGAAACTCCTCTTGGTGCCCATCTCCGTCAGGCCCAGATAGAACATCTTGACGTCTTCATTTTCCTTCAGTTTGTCCACAGAGTCATCCAGGACGATCTTGCCGTTCTCCATCACATAACCGTGCTCCGCAATGGACAGAGCCAATCGGGCATTCTGTTCCACCAGCAGGATAGTCATTTTCTGTTCTTCATTGAGACGTTTTATGATGCCGAAAATTTCAGCCACCAGGATGGGACTCAAACCGAGAGACGGCTCGTCCAGCATCATGAGCCGGGTGCGGGCCATCAGCGCCCGGCCGATAACCAGCATCTGTTGTTCTCCCCCGGAAAGGTAGCCGGCAAGGTTGTTCTGCCGTGACTTTAGATAGGGGAAATAGTGAAAGACCATGTCATAACGTTCTCTGATTTCACTTCGTTTCTTTCGCGTCCGGGTTGCGGCTATCAGGTTCTCGTGGACCGTCAGGTTCTCGAAAACGCACCTCCCTTCCATCACTTGGAAGATGCCCAGCCTGACGATGGCTTCGGGTTCCATGCCATCAATGCGCTGACCCATGAATTCGATGGTACCGTCGGTTACCTCTCCTTCTTCCACCTTCAAAAGACCCGAGATGGCCTTGAGAGTGGTCGTCTTCCCGGCCCCGTTGGCCCCCAAAAGGGCAACGATCTGCCCCTCACGAACCTCGAGGGACATGCCTTTGAGAACCAGGATAACATCATCGTAAATCACTTCTATGTTGTTTACATTGAGCATGACCCGACTCATCCCGAAGTGTCATTCAGTTGATCATCAGGGCGCTTTCCACCTCCTATTGTCCCCTTTTCAATCGTCAGCCGTCAATTCCTTTATTTTTTCCTGCAACACGAAACGCTGGATCCTGCCCCCTTCGGTCCTGGGTATCCGCTCCATGAACGCGATCCACCGCGGGTACTTGTAGGTGGCAATCCTGTCTTTGACAAATGTCTTGATTTCTTCATCCAGTTCCTCAGTCGGTGAATATCCCGCCCTCAGCACTACGAACGCGTAAGGTTTTGTGAGTTCATCTCTATCCTGATAGCCCACCACAGCGCTTTCCGCAATCGCCCGGTGCTGGTTGAGCGTATTTTCCACCTCCTCGGGGGCCAGCCATCTCCCCCCCACACGCAGCATGTCATCGCTCCTGCCGCGGAAATAGAAAAAACCATCTTCATCCACCATGTAGCGATCGCCGGTGACAAACCACTCGCCCAGCATGTTTCGTTTCGTCTCCTCCCTCC
>CAYUCJ010000150.1:0-1126 GCA_964443285.1 uncultured Desulfobacteraceae bacterium
TGCTCTTCTCGATCCTCCTCGTCCTTCCCTCACGTGCCGGCGCGGAACCTGACTTTTCACCACTGATCGACGCTGTTTTTGCCTATAACCAGAAAGCCCTCGAAGCGAGTCTGGCGGACGGCTCCTACCGGGGAGAGGAGGGGCTCCTGCGGATGCCTGCCGGGGTGGCCCGGTCTCTTGGCATGAAGGTTTACGTGGATGAAAACTATCTGAAATCGCTGGAGCTTTATGAACAGGCGGAAGCGTTTCTTAAAGATGCGGTCGACGGCCTGACCACCCGGTCCCAGGAAAAAGAGGAGGGTGAACACGTGGACAAGGTATCGCGCTCCGCCTGCCTCTACCAAAAAACGATTCGGTCTGCCGATGAGCTGCTCAAAGGCTACCGTTCGGCACTGATGCTCAACAAGGATGAACGGTTCGACAGGCCCAAATGTTCCGCCCTGCTTCACGACCTTATTAAGAAGGCCTTGAAAAAACAGGAGCGGAACTTGCGAGATGCACTGGGCCAGGTCTTCAATCGATGCCAGGGAATCGAACCTCCGGACGGGTATCCTCTCACGTCTGAAAACGTGGGTTTTGTTAACTATGTTTTTAATGAGTACGTCCGAAAGGCAAACCCCGGAGACCTGAAAGCCCTGGACTTGGACAGATTGGGGAGAACGGAATTGGAGAGCGGGCCTGGGGTCTTGAAGGATTTCCTGGGCAAGACGGAACTGCGCTATTTCTCTTTCCTCGAGCCGGCGCTGAAACGCTTTGGCCAAGGAAAATGCACATCTGAACCTTTGCTTTTTCTCGCCCTGATGCGGCAGGAATCACGTTTCGACCCGAACGCCGTTTCCCATGTTGGCGCGGCGGGCATTACGCAGATCATGCCAAGTACCGGAAAACTGCTTGGTATGACCACGATTTTCAGCCCCACCTATTTCGGCGATGCCAGGGAATTCATGCTGAAAGAGCGGCGGCTGAAAGCGAAGGCCATGGTGCTGGTCCGTAAGCCGGAAGAATATTGCGTGGAAGATGATGCCCGAAGAGCTCGCCAAATCATGCAGGAGGCCCTTTTGTACAAACAAAAGCGGGTCGATTTGTATAGACGATATAGACGCGAACTCCTCAAGGAGGCCCGAGA
>CAYUCJ010000150.1:1226-7680 GCA_964443285.1 uncultured Desulfobacteraceae bacterium
CAGGGAATGGGGTCTCCTCCTGGAGAAAGCCAGAAGCTGTGTTTCAAAACGCTGCCAGTCCGGAAGTAGGTGAATTTCACCGTGGCGGTATTTGTCAAATTGGACGTGCATCTGATCGATCCTCCTCTCAAAAAGGAGAATCGTGTCCATGAGTCTGGCCTGTTCGGCTGGTAATGTCATTGCTGTACCTTTCATCCCTGATCCATATCACTCTGATATTAATAGCGCACTCGCAGAAAATATCAATCCTGTTTTTTTCTCAAACACCAAACGGCCGTTTAAAAGCAATCAAAGGCCCTTGACTTTTCGTATTGATCTCTATTAAATCAGGAATCTCTTGTGATTGCCCGTATGGAGGGAGGGTGAAGCATGACTTCTGACATAATGAGGGAAAGCCATTTCCCGGAACTGACTCTGTTGAAGAGAGGAAAAGTCCGTGACATCTACGATGTGGACGGAAAACTGTTGATTGTTGCCAGCGACCGCATCTCTGCTTTTGATGTGATTATGGATGATCCCATCCCGGACAAGGGAAAAGTTCTGACCCAAATCTCCCTTTTCTGGTTTGAAAAACTTGAATCGGTCATCGAAAATCATCTGGTGAGCACGGATCCCGCCCGTTATCCGGAGCCATGCGGCAAATATTCCAATGAGCTCGAAGCGAGAAGCATGCTGGTTAAGAAGGCAAAGCCCCTGCCGGTGGAATGTATTGTAAGGGGCTATTTGTCCGGCTCAGGTTGGAATGAGTACCGCTCTCATGGCAAGATCTGCGGCATATCCCTGCCCGAAGGATTGAAGGAATCCGATCAACTGCCTGAACCCCTGTTCACCCCCTCCACAAAGGCCGAAGACGGGGAGCATGACCTGAACATTTCCTACGACCAGACCATCGACCTGCTGGGGGAAGAAATGGCCGGCGCGGTACGGAACTTCAGCCTCCGGATCTACGATTTCGGCCGGGCGTTTGCCGCCCAAAAAGGCATCATCATAGCCGATACCAAGTTTGAGTTCGGGGTACTGGACGAACGCCTTTTGCTGATCGACGAGGTCATGACGCCCGATTCCTCCCGTTTTTGGCCCATGGATGACTATCAGCCCGGAAGGGCCCAGCGAAGCTTTGACAAACAGTTTCTGAGGGACTACCTGCTGGGGTTGGACTGGCCGAAATCCCCGCCGCCGCCGAAACTTCCCACCGAGATCATTCAAAAAACCCGTGACAAGTATGTGGAGGCGCTCGAACGGCTAACCGGGTCGACCATCTAGTGCCCTCTTTTTCCCGGTCACCCTCCGGTGTATTTCCGCCTTGAGAATACCGCCTTTCTATCGCTGAATATACCTTAAATAAATCAAAGAAAGTCTGTTGAGGGCACCTTGACAAGCCTCTGGGCGATGCTTAATGTATCGCATAATGTTTTTTGGAAATACCGTCCTGGGGCAGGCTCGCGGGGACGTTGAGGTGAGGTTTTAGACGGATGGATCATGCAGGCGCCATGGAAAAAGATGAAAATAGGATCAAGGTGAAAATTGCGGGAAACCGGGAAGAAGAGGAATCGAACGGCAATGAGTGCGCACCCGGTGAAGAGGGAATGGAAGAGAAGCCTTTGGAAAAGATGACAAAGGCGGAACTGATCCTGAAGGCGAATGAATTGAGTGAAACCGCAAATAAGAACTTTGCGCTTTATCTCAGATCCCAGGCGGATATGGAAAACCTGAGGAAACGCACCGAGAAGGAAAAGAACGACTGGATCAGATTTTCCAATGAAGCCCTGATAAAGGATTTGCTTCCGGCCCTAGACGCCTTGGAGCAGGCCGTTTCTCACTGCGTCTCCACGGATGATAATTGCCTTCCTGCCTTGACGGAAGGAGTGGAACTGACGCTGAAGGGATTGAAGGGTGCCCTGGAGAAGGCGGGCCTCGAGGCGGTGAAAGCGCATGGTGAAACGTTTGATCCCAATTATCATCACGCGGTGAGTGAAATGGTAGACGAGAACCAGAAACCCGGGGTGGTCCTGCAGGAACTGCAGAAAGGCTATCTGTTGAACCAAAGGTTGCTGAGACCCGTCATGGTGGTCGTGAACAAGAAAAGTCCGGCGTGTGGCGAAGACGCCGCTGAATAGTTATTTATTGGATTATGGATCTTGATTTGCTCTAAGGAGGCAACAAAAAAATGGGAAGAATAATAGGTATTGATCTTGGGACAACAAACTCTTGCGTGGCTGTTATGGAAGGCGGTGATCCGGTTGTTATCACCAATGCGGAAGGGAGCCGGACCACACCCTCCATGGTGGCATTTACGGATAATGGTGAAAAACTCATAGGCCAGACGGCCAAGAGACAGGCCGTAACCAACCCGGAAAACACCGTGTTTGCCGTCAAGAGAATGATTGGTCGTAAATACGGTTCGTCAGAGGTTCAGAAAGATAAAGAAGTGCTTCCCTATATGATCAGCCAGGCCGGGAATGGGGACGCTCACGTTTCCATCAGGGGCAAGGATTACAGCCCGGCGGAAATTTCTGCCATGATATTGCAAAAAATGAAGCAGACGGCGGAAGACTACCTGGGAGAGAAGGTGGAGGAGGCCGTCATCACCGTCCCTGCCTATTTCGATGACAACCAGAGACAGGCCACGAAGGATGCCGGGCGCATTGCGGGACTCAAGGTAGAGCGGATCATCAACGAACCTACCGCCGCATCTCTGGCCTACGGTGTGGACAAGAAGGGTGACAAGAAGATCGCCGTTTTTGACCTTGGCGGCGGCACTTTTGATATATCGGTTCTGGAGATTGGCGAGGGTGTATTTGAGGTGAAGTCCACCAACGGCGACACGCATCTGGGAGGCGAGGACTTTGATCTCAGGGTGGTGGACTACCTGGCTGACGAATTCAAAAAGGACCAGGGAATCGATCTCCGAAACGACAAGATGGCCCTCCAGAGGTTGAAGGAAGCCGCGGAAAAGGCCAAAATGGAGCTTTCCGGCTCCATGGAAACGGATATCAATCTGCCCTTTATTACGGCGGATGCCAGCGGACCCAAGCATCTCAACATAAAGCTCACCCGGGCCAAACTGGAGGCCCTGGTGGATGACCTGGTCGAGAAGGTTGTGGCTCCCTGCAATATTGCCCTGAAAGATGCCGGCCTGAGTGCAACAGACCTCAATGAGGTCATCCTGGTGGGTGGCATGACGCGCATGCCCAGGGTGCAGCAAAAGGTCAAAGAGATTTTCGGGAAGGAGCCGAACAAAGGGGTTAACCCGGACGAGGTCGTAGCCATCGGGGCGGCTATCCAGGGCGGCGTGCTGCGCGGGGACGTAAAAGATGTCCTTCTCCTGGATGTTACGCCATTGTCCCTTGGAATCGAGACCCTGGGAGGTGTCTTTACCAAACTCATCGAAAAGAACACCACCATACCCTCCCGGAAGAGCCAGATATTTTCCACCGCGGCGGACAGTCAACCGGCCGTCGAAATTCACGTCCTCCAGGGGGAACGGGAGATGGCGGCCAACAACAAGACCCTCGGTCGCTTTCAGTTAGTGGGAATTCCGCCCGCACCGCGTGGTATCCCCCAGATCGAGGTTGCCTTTGATATCGATGCAAACGGTATTGTACATGTCTCGGCAAAGGACATGGGCACCGGAAAGGAACAGTCTATCGAGATAACGGCGTCAAGCGGTCTGAGCGAGGAAGAGATTGACCGGTTGGTGAAGGATGCCGAGGCAAACCTCGAAGAAGACAAGAAAAAGCGGGCGCTCGTGGATGCCCGAAATATGGCGGACTCCCTTATCTATACCACCGAGAAGTCCATCAAGGAACTGGGAGACAAGGTGGATGATGGAACCAAGGATCAAATCAATCAGACCATCGAAAAACTGAAGAAGGCCATGGAAGGGGAGAACGTTGAAGAAATAAAGAGGGTGAGCGATGAACTGACACAGGCGTCCCACAAGCTGGCTGAGACCATGTACGCCCAGGCAAGCCAGCAAGAGCAAGCCCAGACCGGTGGAACAGACGGCTCGGCTGCAGGAGGCGGTTCCCAGGAGGAAGATGTGGTGGATGCCGACTTTGAGGAAGTGAAGAAATAACGATGAAGGTCCTTTCATCGTATCAGGCTACCTTCACCTTTTTGGTGGGGGTAGCCTTTTTTTTGCAGGGATGCGCGCCGGGAAAACCGGTGAGACCTGTCGCTCCGGAGCAGCTGAAAACCGTCCAGCCGGAGGTCCCTGCGGTGGACGATTTCGAGCTGGCAGAAACGTTTTTCAAGGAAGGCGCGCTCGATAAAGCACTGGAATCTTATCAGACCTATCTGGAGAAACAACCCCTGGGAAAAAGCTCCGGAGAGGCTTTGTACCGCATGGGGGACATCTACTCGCAGAAAGGGGAGATGAAGAAGGCTCTCAAGATCTATGAGAGGTTGGTTGCCCAGCACCCTGAAGATCCGCGCCTTGCCGAAATCCGCTACCAGGTCCTCAACATCCTTTACGGCATTGGACAATATGCCGATTCGCGCGATCAGGCCCTCCAGTGGATCAAGACATACCGGGGACATGCCCTTGAAGCCGGGACTCTTCGCATACTTGGCCTGGATAACCTGATTCTTGGCAACCGGGGCCAGGCCTTTTACTGGTGGGTTCAGGCGATGAAGACAAGTCGGGAAGACCTCCGCATGCAATCCGAGCTTCGAAAAAGGTTGGATGATTTGATTGGCGGTGCCGATCTGGAGCTCCTCGAGCGTTTTGCGGTCTATGCTGCGCAGACCGACCTCGCACCTCTAATCTACTACAGAATGGCGTCCCTCTATCTGAGCATGGACGACCTTCCTAATGCCAGAAAGGCAGCGATGGCCCTGGTAAGGGCCACACCCGAACAGAAATGGGTCACCCTTGGGAAAACCATTCTGGACCGGATAACTGCGGAGCTTTCAGTAAAGAAACGGGTTTTTGGCTGCTTACTGCCCCTGAGCGGCCCGTTTGCCATATACGGGCAGGAAGTCCTCAACGGCATTGAACTGGGACTGGGATTGTTTAGCCAGGCAGGCGAAGAAGATCCGGGTATCGTTCTCCTCGTCAGGGATACACAGGGAAAATCGGAAATCGCATCAGCCCAGGTGGCTGAACTCGTTGAAAAAGAACACGCCATGGGTATTATCGGGCCCCTCTCAAGCAAGGCGTCCCTGGCATCGGCCCAAAAGGCCGAAGAGCTCGGGATCCCCATCATCACTATGACACAGAGAGAGGAGATCACCCGGGAAGGTGAGATGGTTTTCAGAAATTTTCTCGTGCCTTCTCAGGAAATAAAGGCCCTCATCAATACGGCCGTGAAACAGCTGGGTCTGAAGCGCTTCGCCATTCTCTACCCTGATAACCCCTACGGCCGTTTTTTCATGAACCATTTTTGGGACGGACTGGAAAAGGCAGGGGGAAGTGTGACAGCCGTGGAGTCTTATGAGCCGGATCAGACGGATTTTGCAGACCCCATCAGAAAAATGACGGGCCTCTATTATCCCAGGCCTCCATCACTCATGAAAAGACTTCGGGAGATGAGGAGTCCTTTTGAGCAGGAAACCGAGCTGGAATCTGAAAAACCCGAGCCCATTATCGATTTTGATGCGGTTTTCATCCCGGATAGCTATCAGAAAATTATCATGATTGCCCCACAGCTGATGTATCATGACGTGTCCGATGTCCGCCTGGTAGGGACATCCCTCTGGCAATCGCCCAAGCTAATCGAAATGGCTGCCAATTACGTCCAGAATGCACTCTTTACATCAGGCTTTTTCGAAAAGAGCCCGGACCCTGTTACAAGGGAGTTTGTCAAACGCTATGAAGAGAGTTTCGGGTCCACGCCGTCCATACTGGCGGCGACGGGTTATGATACCATTCGGTTCCTGCAGGCCCTGATGAAGCGCAGTGAAATCCGGACGAGAAAAGACCTTCAAAGGGCAATCCCCGGAGTGCAGGCCTTTAAAGGGGTGACGGGAGACATCACGTTCGACGCTCAGGGAGAAGTCAGGAAGATCCCTCTGGTCCTGACGATTTCAGGCAGGCACATGAAAGTCGTCCGGACCATTTCCGGGATGGAATAGACAACTATCAGGTTTCAGTCTCCTCATCACTTTCGGTTTTTTCCGGCTCTTTTTTCCGCGCAATTTTGGCAACGATAATTCCAATTTCATAGAGGATAAGCAGGGGCCCTGCCATCATGAGCTGGGTAATCACGTCGGGCGGTGTCAGGATTGCGGCCACAACAAAAGTCATCAGTACGGCGTACTTGCGTTGTTTTTTTAGGAATTCCGGGGTGATAACGCCCATCTTTGCCAGAAAAAAGACCACTACCGGCAATTCGAAAACCACCCCGAATGCAAACAGCAGCTTGATGGAAAATGAAAAATACTGTTTGACCGACGGGAGGGCCTTGACGTACTCGTTGGAAAAGCTGATGAAGAATTTGAAGCCGAAGGG
>CAYUCJ010000151.1:0-7661 GCA_964443285.1 uncultured Desulfobacteraceae bacterium
CTCTTCTATTTGAATCCAGTTCCCATGACTATCTCTGATCTTTTTACAAGATGCGTAGATTGGCAAAAGGCCTTCAAGATGCGTGATTTCGCGCAACAGCTTCAATGTGAGAAGGATTACAAGCAAGCCGACAATGAGAATCAAAAGGCTTTCAAAAATACTTTCAGTAATGTTGAAAGGTGTGGGCTGCCCCCCCAACAAGTGCTGGGGAAGATCTAAGAACTCATTTATCCACGTCATGAAAATCAGCAAGCAGAACCCGAACAATTCGTAATATATTATTTGCCTTGACCCTTTCGTTTTATTCATATCCAACTTCATGACATCCTCCTCTTTCCTTCTCCCTTGAATGTCTCTTCCATTTTCCCCAATAAATGAAAGCCATGCCGAGGCGAGGGGTTTCAACCATCCCCGATGGGGACGCTAATAACCCCTTCCCGTCCTTCTTGGTTGATATTCTAATGGCTTAAAATGAAGAAAGAATGAAGAGACGGATAAGCCCAGATCATTGAGAGGTGGCTGTGTCAGCTGCAATCACTATAATTCAACATAATGCAAGAGGGAACGCAGAAGACGCTCCTCTCTAAGTTAGGGGCGGAAAATGCTCCGCCCCTGGTTGCGATCACTCCTTTCATTCTTCATGGTCACGATCGTGATGTTCTTTTCTTTCGTGGTGTTCCTTGTCGTCATGATCATAGTCTGTTTTCAGGATCTTACCGTTGTCTGCATCGACCTTTACCTCAACGATCTGGTGGTCGGTCTTGACGATTTCGACCCCATATACCAGGTAGCCGTCCTGGTCCTCAACCTCCGCCCTTAATACCTTGCCCGGCACTTCTTTGAGCGCTGCATTGATGGCACTATCCATGGATAGTTTCGCCATTTCTACCAATCTTGCCTCATCACTTCCAATCCGGATGCTGCCTCTTTGGTTTGCCTGCTTGGCGCTTACGTTTATCCCGCCGAAGAGCATTAAGGCCGCAAAAAGGATGCCGGTAAAAATACTTAGCCTTTTCATGTTGTTCACCTCCTTTCCCATGAGAATCGTAAGCTCACTTTCAGCTTACGATTGCATTATGACCATAAAACATTACAGGAAGATGAACGCGAGACAGGATGTGAAAAGAAATATCAGGGCATGTCTTTTTTTGGTGGATAATGGTGGATCTTCCGGCAAATGAGTACGCTTACAACCAAATATATATTTCTTATGTTTTCAGTAGGTTATTTAAAAGCCAAATACCACCTAAACCAAGGCAACACGAATCAAGCTATTAATGAGTGGTGAAAAGAGCATTGAAATTCCCATCTGTTGAAAGAAAAAGCAACAGCACTTTAACTTTTGTCTATTTCCTGAAAAGAGCTAACAGTGTGTCCCTCATCTAACAGCATTTTTTCTTTTTCTTTCAACAGATTGGGGAAGAAAGGGCTAACAGCGTACTCTAAAACCGGAAGAACCTAATTTCTTTTTTGCTTACTCTTCATCATTTCTTCATGTAGAATGATGATACTTTCCATCAAAAAACAGGAAGTTCCCATGCCTTATCGTATCCTCTTTGCCGTCAGTTCCCTGGGGCTCGGTCATGCGACCAGGACTTTGCCGATCATCAAATCCTATGTCCAGGAGGGCTGGCAGGTCTCCCTCCTTGCCCATGGCAATGCCCTCCGGTTTCTGCGGGACGAGCTGAAGGACAGGGAAATCAACTTTATTGGATTGAGAGACTATCCGAATCTTGAACGGGGATCGGGCCTTGCCTTTTTCTTCTACCTTGTTGCGGATCTCTTCACCACCTGTCGGCTCATTTTTCAGGAGCGGAACTTTGTCAGACAGCGGGAAGGACAATACGACTGCATTATTTCCGACGGCCGCTATGGGATCTGTTCCCGCTCCATACCCTCCTTTATCGTTTTTCACCAGATTGCTTTTGATATGCCGAAGGGGTTGGGGTTGTTCCGTTGGATTGCTGACCGGGGAAACCGTTTTTTTCTTGGCCGATTCGACAAGGTGCTTATCCCTGACTTTCCCAAAGAAAGCGAAAGCCTCTCCGGCAGATTGTCCCACAACAGGGTTACGGAGCATCTGCCTCACCAATGGGTCGGCATCCTCTCCTCCTATACCCGTGAAAAGGCAAAGGAGGAAATAGACTACCTCTTTATCATCAGCGGCTACCTGCAGGAACATCGAACGTCCTTTACCAGAAGGTTGATCGAGCAGGCGAAAAGACTGCCGGGCGTCAAGGTTTTTGTCCTGGGTGACACCAGCACGTCGAAGACCGTCCATTTCAAGGAGGAAAATATCACCATCTACCCAGTGGCAACCGGCGCCCTCCGCACGAGGCTTTTTAACCAGGCACGGCTGGTTGTTTCCCGTTCCGGCTATACCACGGTCATGGACCTTGCCGAGCTTGACAAGCCGGCTGTGCTTTTTGCCACACCGCGCCAGACCGAACAGGAATACCTGGCGGATTTTCTTGGCGCCAATGGGTGGTATGTAACCAGCAGAGAAAAGGATCATCTTGATCTTGCTGCGCTGGCGGACAAGGTACACCAGACAACACCTTTCAAGCCACCCTGGAAGACAAGAAAATCCCTGGAGATTATCCACAAGGAAGTAAATAGACGCCTCCACTTGAACCGATTTTCCTTTGTTATCCCGGCCCACAATGAAGAGCATTACCTGGGGGCTACGCTGGAAAGGATTGTCCGGCTGGATTACCCTAAAGACAGGTATGAAGTCATTGTGGTGGAAAACGGCTCCTCTGATGCCACGTGGCAAGCGATAAGGGCCTTTGAAGACGCCTATGAGAATGTGTACGCATTTACCTGTGCACAGGGGGTGTCGCGGGCCAGGAATAAGGGCTTGGCCAAGACAAGCCCTGAAAGCGACTGGATCATCTTTCTTGATGCCGATACGCTTCTGCAACAGGGTTTTCTTCTTGAACTCAACAGGTATCTGGGAAAACACTCCGGCAGGGCACTCGCCATCGGCACCACTTCCATCCGGCCCTCGGATGATCCCTCGGCCGGGGCAAGGAGCTGGTTCCGGTTGTACGATCTCTGGCACCGGGTGACCCGTACCTCTTATTCCCTACAGATTGTCCGTGCCGGGGTGGCGGCAAACATACGCTACGATGAGCGGCTCAGTTATTCCGAAGACCTGGACTATCTCAAACAGGCCAGACCCTACGGCCGTTTTTTCTTTTTTCAAACGGACGCGGTCACGAGTTCCGCCAGACGATTTGCCCGCCACGGCTATCTGCGGCAGACGCTTATCTGGCTCTACCAGGCCCTGCAGCCCGTTTCGGCGAAAAAGGTCAAAAGATATGAGGTTGTCAGATAAGGCATGGACCATTTTCTCCTCTTTCTTGAACAGCACCGGCATATGGCCTATCTGATCCTTCTGGGAGGGGCCTATATCGAGACGGTTTTTCCCTTTTCACTCTTTGTCTACGGAGAGTTTTTTTTTCTGGCAGGGCCTATCCTGGCAGGCATGGGGATACTCAACATCTGGGTCGTAACGGTCCTGTTCTACACGGGCGGCATCCTGGGCGATACGACCAGCTATGCTATCGGGCGGCGCTATGGCCAGTCTTTTTTTGCTCATTTCAGCCATCGGCCTTTATTGGGGAGGGTTTTCACCCGAAAAAATTACCTCAAAGGGGAAAACTTTTTTAAGGGGCACGGAGACTGGTCCGTCTTCCTGGCACGGCTGAGCGGCCCGTTTTCCTGGATCACCCCGGTGCTGGCCGGTATCTTTCATATGCGGTACAAACGGTTTGCCCTCTTTAATACGCCGGGGGTCCTCCTGGGCATTGGTGAATTCATTGTGGTGGGATACCTGTTCGGAAGACACTATGATAAAGTCTTGCACCTTGCAGAGCGCTCTGTGATAATTGCGATTTGCCTCGGAGTTGCCCTGGTGGTGCGCCACAAATGGTTTCACCGGCGGGGCGTCAAAAACAACAGCAAATAGGAGCACATGACGGAATTCCCATGGAAGCACTGAACACCCACCTTTTTCTCCTCATCGATGGGCTCACCGGAAACAGGATACTGGATTTGATTTTGATGACCATCGCCGAGACGGCCCCCTATCTCAGCGCGCTGGTTCTGGTAATGGTCTATCTGCAGGGGAAAAGGAATGCGGCGCTCTACGCATTCTACGCGGCCTTGCTCGGCCTTGCCATCAACCTGACCATTACGCGGTTCTACTACCATCCCCGTCCTTTCATGCTCAATCTTGGTCATCCGCTCCTGGCCCACAGTCCGGAGACATCCTTTCCCAGCGACCATGCCACCCTCGCCCTGACGATCGCCCTCTCTCTGCTTTTTTCCGGGCAGAGGATCACGGGCGCTCTCTTCCTGCTCTACGGTCTTGCCACCGGTTTTGCGAGGGTGTACTGTGGAATTCATTTTCCGTTGGATATCACAGGATCAATTCTTGTTGCCGTCGCAGCATCGTGGTTTATTGACACACTCCGGCACCGTCTTACCGGCGTGAACAGGTTCATCGAAGCATTAGGCGATAAAATGTTGCTGCAAATATTGCGAAGCGGCCATAAGAAGGCTGAATAGGATACCATGGAAAAGCCAGCCCATCTGGTTCTCGCCTACTTCCGCAGGAGAACATACTTTCGCCTGGCCTTGATTGTCCTCGTTCTCTCCTTTTGGGGATACATAGAAATCGGTGATCTTATTCCCATCAGGGAACGTGATCTGAATCGTCACGGCCTGGATGCCATTAACGTCCGTTATGATGGAGGCCCGATCACCTTTGCCTTTCTCGGAGACCCAAAAAACAGCCCGGTCTTTGAACAGATTGTGCGCAAACTGAACAAGGATACCTCCCTTCAGTTTGCTGTCATCGGCGGTGATCTGGTGTTATATCCGGACAGAGAAACGTTCACCTCCTTCCTGGAACAGTGGCGTGATCTGGAGATCCCCAGTCTGACCCTCCCGGGAAACCATGACGTAGCTTTTGACAATATGGATCTCTACTATCATATCTTCGGACGCATGTATTATTCATTTGTCCTGGGTAATTCGAAATTCATCCTCCTGGACAACAGCAATGAAACGGACTTCGGTGACGAGCAGGAGGTATGGTTAAGAAAGGAACTCAAAGACGGAATGCATTACAAGTACCGGTTTGTCTTCATGCATGTCCCGCTCTGGGACCCCAGGGATAGACCAGGTGTGCAGATCCGTTATGCCCACAGCCTGAAAGACCCTGATACGGCCCGAAAAATAGAAGAGCTTTTCCTGAAATATAAGGTTACCATTCTCTTCGCCGGCCACATCCATGCCTATTATGATATGACCACCAGGGGCCTGCATACCATTATCAGCGGCGGCGCCGGTGCCGAGCTGACGGGCAAGGATCCCGAGCATACCTTCTACCACTATGTCCGGGTGAAGGTGACGGATCAGTATGTAAAAACTGAAGTGGTGAAGCTGGACAAGGCCATTTCCTATGGAGGGTTCAGGAAGTATTTTAGCATTGCCGGATTATACTGGCGAACCATTGGCAGGATCTATCTAAAGTACATCCTCTTGTTTCTTTTCATCGGTGTTCTGGCCCTTGATGGTCTATTGGAGTTCTACTATCAACGCAGGCAGGCCAAGGATCGGAAATAACGGCACATTGATGTACCCGGAAATGAGATCGCATAAGGGAGAATGAGGCGGAGAAATGTATGAACAGTCTGATCTGATACGGGCCGAAGAAAAATACCGTTTTCTCGCTGAAAACGTGAGAGATGTGATTTTCATCCAGGATATGAATCTGCATATCACCTATGTGAGCCCCTCGGTGACCGACCTTTTCGGACTGACCGTGGAGGAGGCCCTGAAGATAAACCTGACCGACTATATGACGCCGGATTCTTTCGAAAGGGGTGTAAGGGATTTCCAGAAATACGAGCCGCTGGCGCAAAATGGACGCGATGTACATATCCCCCTGATGGAATACGAATATATCCGGAAAGACGGTTCCACCTTCTGGGGAGAATTGAAGCTAGGTTTCCTCTATGACCCGAATGGTAACCCCACGGGCATGCAGGGGGTGCTGAGAAATATCGACGAGCGGAAAAAGATGCAGGCGGCTCTAAAGGAAAGTGAATCGCTGTTCCGGATCATTTTTGATCTTTCTCCCCAGGCCATTGCCTTGAGTGAATTGGAAACAGGAAAACTGAGAGAGGTGAACCAAACATTCTGCGAACTCACCCAATTTGCCAGACAAGAGGTCGTTGGAAAAACCACCACCGAGTTGGGGTTTTATTCGGAAAAAGACAGGGGCCGGTTTATCAACGAACTGAAGACCCATGGAGAAGTGCATAGCCTGGAAATGGATTTCGAGGCCAGGGACGAGTCGGTCCTCAAAGCACTCATGTTCTCAAAAGTCATTTCCCTCGCTAGAGAAGAACTACTTCTCACCATCTTCCTCGACATGAGCGAACGTCGGAGGCTCGAGGCACAGCTCCGACATGCCCAGAAAATGGAGGCCGTGGGAACCCTCGCCGGCGGGATTGCACACGATTTCAACAACCTCCTCCAGGCGGTCCTGGGGTATACCCAGATACTCCTGATGGAGAGAGACCCCACCAGCCACGATTACGAAAAATTGGCGGCCATTGAGAAAATGGCCCGAAGAGGTGGTGATCTTACCAAACGGCTCCTGGTCTATGCCCGAAGAGTGGAGAGTAAACCAAAACCCCTTCATTTGAACCGAGAAATCATGCAGACATTCAAGGTTCTCCAGCGGACCATGCCAAAAATGATAGACATCAACTTGCACCTTGCTGAAAACATCAGCATTGTCAGCTTGGATCCCGCGGAGCTTCATCAGATCATCATGAACCTGAGCGTGAATGCGAGGGACGCGATGCCCGACGGGGGGCATTTGTCTATTGAAACGGAAAACGTGTTTCTGGACGGGTCTTACTGCGGTACCCACCCCGGAGCAAAAGAGGGGGACCATGTCCTCATGGCTCTATCGGATACCGGTCGCGGAATCAACAAAGAGGTGATGAATCATATCTTTGAACCTTTCTTCACCACGAAAGAGGTTGGAAAGGGAACGGGGCTCGGCCTCGCCATGGTTTACAGCTTGGTAAAGGCCCATCGCGGCTACATCACCTGCCAAAGCGACCCGGGTCGGGGCACCACTTTCAGGATCTATTTTCCGGTACTGCACTCGGAGGACTCTGTGGCAGCAGATCAAATGAGAAAAGTGAGACAGGCGCTGAACGGGAAAAAACTATCCTCCCTCTAAACAAACCCTCCCCTTTTCCAGAACGAATCATCCAGACGCCACCGGCCTCCCCAGACGGATTCCCGGACATCGAACCTTGCGGCCAGCTTCTCAATCCTTTCAGATTTGTAATTTTTGTGAAATGCGTCAGAAATATTCAGATACTAAGGTGAAATTGTTCTGTTGCCTCTCGGAGAAAAAATGGTATTCTTTCAAGGCAATAAGGAGGCCCCACATGATGAAGAACAAGATTCGTTCCCATTCGAATCGCTCATTTCTGGCATGGTTCATCCTATGTGTGACACTAGCCGTCGCGCTTCTTTCCGGACCGGCAATGGCAGCGGAGACAGGAGCTCCCGTCAACCTCATAACGGCCATCAGGGAGGTTGCGAAACAGACCATTCCCGCG
>CAYUCJ010000152.1:0-7654 GCA_964443285.1 uncultured Desulfobacteraceae bacterium
CCACCTGGATGCCGGGCATGTCGTAGGCGAGGGCCTTCTGGGCGATGGTCTTGGAATGGGTCTGCTTCGAGCGGGGCAGGGAAATGGCCCAATGGTTGTTCTGGCAGATGAAGATAACCGGGACCTGGTAAAGGGCCGCGAGATTCATCCCTTCGTGGAAATCTCCTTCCGAGGTCCCTCCGTCCCCGAAAAAGGTCATGGCCACGTCATCCTTTTCGCGGTACTTCATGGCCCATGCGAGACCCACAGCATGAAGGACCTGGGAGGCGACGGGTATCGCTACGGGCAGGTTGTTGCGCTTCGTCTCACTTTTCGCGCCTTCGGCGAATCCGGCAAACCCCAGTATGACGCTTTCCATCGTTCTCCCTCGCCAGATCTCCGCGGCCGTTTCCCGAAACGAGGGGACGAACCAGTCCGAAGGTCGCAAAAGGGCAACAGCACCCAATTGGGCCGCTTCCTGGCCTGTTATGGGGGCAAAGGTCCCGATTCGGCCTTGTCGCTGAAGGTTCAATAAACGTTCATCGAACCTGCGGCCCAGGAGCATGGCGTGATGAATTTTAAGAAGGAGTTCGTCGGGAATATGCGGTTCCACTTTGTCGTCCAGGTTCCCTTTTTCATCCAGTACTGAAAGGAACTCCAACTGGTATGCAAGATCGATCTTTTGTTTCGGCATGGTCACAACCTCCCGGGATTTTGGAAAGAGGTTCATGAACGGATGGATCTTTTGATCAAACTGTCTCGGCTGAGTCTATTTCATTTTACAGAAATAACTTTGAACCTTCAATACTTCTTTATCAACATCCAAACGGGTGTCCTAATCCTGGATCTGTGCCTTCTGGAGCCTTTGGCTTCAGTTTGTTTGTGATCCGCGCCGCAAAAGGGCCCCACGTCGGAATCCGGTTTCGAAAAAAAACATTCAAGGCTTTTGCATTATCGAGAAAGGGGTTGTCCACTTGCGTTGCCTCAGCTCCGGGAATGCGGTATAAATCATAATGTCTTTTCAGGAAAAACAGTCGCTTTCGGGCTTTCTCCGCACGAAACGAACCTTTTGAATTTGCAAATGGGCGTTGAAGCCAAGCCGTGATGACACGCTTTCCGGTACCCGCTATCATAATCTAACCAGATTCCGGAGAGTGTCAATTCGACCCCTTCCATCCCTTTGCAGTTGCTTTGTCACATTCAGCGCGCGGAATTGTAGGAGCGAAATAGGTTGAATGACGACATCCATGAGGAGTGTTTGATTATGGCGTATGAACTGGAACGCCGGGCCGCCGTTGAGGCGGTAATTAAGGCCTGCAGGTTTACAAAGAATGTGAAAAAGGCGCGTTCTTCCCGCAACGTGATGATCAAGGGAGATCGATCTCCGGTAACGGTGGCGGATTTCGGCGCCCAGGCCCTCATCAATGAGCATCTGCGGGAGGCTTTCCCAAGCGACCGGATCGTGGCCGAAGAAAATTCCCTGCTCCTCGCCCGACATGAAAATGTCGCTCTGATGGAGGCCGTGGCGGCACAGGTCGGCCTGGTGAACCCGCATCTTTCGCCGGATCGCATTCTTGAGGCGATTGACCTGGGGTCGGCTGTGGCCGGCCCTCAAGGGAGATACTGGGTCCTTGACCCCATAGATGGCACCAAGGGTTTTCTGCGTGGAGACCAATATGCCGTCGCGCTGGCCCTCCTTGATGAGGGGAGGGTGGTCCTCGGCGTCTTAGGCTGCCCAAACCTGCCGGTAAAGGGAATGGAACAGGAAGGCGTTCGGGGGTGCCTGTTTGTAGCCGTCAGGGGTGAGGGTGCGGAAGTGCTTGGGTTGGATCACCCCGTGGCGCGCAGGATTCATGTCACATCCGTCATTGATCCTTCTTTGGCGCGGGCTTGCGAATCGTATGAACCCGAACACTCGGCGCACGAGGTTACTTTAAATGTGGCCCGTGATTTGGGCATCTCCCAGCCTCCGCTGCGCCTGGACAGCCAGGCGAAGTACGGTGTAGTGGCAAGGGGTGATGCGTCTTTTTACCTGCGGGTTCCTCCGCAGAAAACCTACCGGGAGAAAATATGGGATCATGCCGCCGGCTCTATTCTTGTTGAAGAGGCGGGGGGGAGGGTCACGGACATCGAGGGCAAACCCCTGGATTTCACCAGAGGCAACCGGCTCATCGGCAACAGAGGTATCATCGCCACGAATGGGAAACTCTATGACTTGCTGCTGGGAGCATTGCGACGGGAGTTTTCGCGAACCTGATTCGCCTCCGGTCCACGAAATGCCGGAGGAGACTTGAGAATTCCTTTTCCAGAGGGAGGTTAAGGTTCTATTGAGAGACTATTTCGTGAATTTCAGCGTTACCGATTCACCTTCGTCTTTCCTTTTCAACTTGATCCTCAATTCCATATCTCCTCCCCTGACGCCGACAGCAAAGGGAATTTCCGCTTTGTCTTCGTCGAGATGGGTGATGCATCTCATTGCTTCGACAATCTTGGCGCCGGTTTCACGGCCCGGGCCCGGAAGGGATGCCTTCCGATATTCAGCCGTCACACTTGCTTCGCCATCCTTTGGACTGAAAATCTTGATCTTCTCGGCGCCTGAGTTGATCCCGTGAAGAATGGCCAGGGCCACCCATTTGAGGGCGGCCTCCTCTTTGTCCACATCATTCTTCAATTTGGACATTTCCTTGAGAGGATCAGTGGTGGCAAAACAATCGCAAAGCTCCTGGACCTTTAGATGTAAGTTCTGTTTATCTTTCATAGCACCATCCTCCTATTGCTTGCGATGGCTCCGATTCCTGATTCTCACCGACCGGCCCCGATAGTGACTCGTGGGGAGAGAATCTTTCTTGCCATTCCCAACGTCGAACATTTGAGCTCATCAGGCGCCGCTTACGGACTTATATTTGGCGTAGAGATCATGAACCTTCTTCCTGAGCACTTTAATTTTCTTGCTGTCTTCGGGGGACGACCAGCTGGGTTCGCTGATGGAAAAAAGGCTGTTGCTCAAATCATCGATGACATGTTCAGTGGCCTGGCACCATTCAGATGTGCAGGCATCGGACATGCCGGCAGCTTCCTCGATATCTTCTTCAAGCATGTCGAGCCCTTTCCCAAGGTTGTCCACGAACATACGCCATCCCTCAACCACTTCTTTCTGGATTCCATCTCTTCTCGGCATTGTCATTTTTCCTTCCTCCCTTCAATCTCGCAGTTTTGGCTTTTCCTTTTTCCCAAAATCGAAAGTCTTCCCTGGCTTTTGTAATGGTCGCGATCTGCCAACAGGGTATAAACCCGGGTGTCTCAATGAGTCCGTGATGCCTATTCGCTTACCATGGTTACGAATATAGGTCGGAAAGAAGGGTGTGTCAAGTTCAAGATACATCGGGTACCCCACTCGACCTTGACCCTTTGTCACGGAAATTCTACAATAGAAAAAAAGAATGAGAGGAGGCTTGAGATGGAAGTCACCTGCCCGGTCTGCGGAAAGACCTACCGGATCCCGGAGGAAAGGTTCTCAGCCGCGGTGCTGAAGGGGCGCTGCAGCCAGTGCCGGTCCATCCTGAACATTCGTAAGGAGGGCGGGGAGGCACAGGTGGCGGAAAAGAAAAGCGCTGCGGCCCCATCACAGGAGAGTCAATCGCCCCGGGATACCGAATCGATCCAGCCTGAATCAGCGCCCGGAGGTCTTGGCGGGAGCGAAGATTCTGGGCCCGCTGGCGATGGGCAAGCGCTCCCTTCCGAGATCTCTCCTGTTTATCCCGACACCAGGAGGGAGAAGCGGGAAAGGGATTCCAAGCCCATTGTCGTCTTTGTGGTCGCTTTCTTGGCCCTGGTGACGATGACCATCCTGGGCGTAAGAAATGCTGACAGGAGTTCTCTCTTCACTCATTTGAAATCATTTTCGAGCCTGACCACCCTTTTCGATGAGGGTGCTCAATGGACGAGGGAAAAGGCCAAAAAGACACTGACCCGGCCTGGCAATCGTTACCAGAAACACATGACCAAAGCGCACAGGTATTTCCGGAACAAGAAATACGATAAGGCCCTCGAGCAATACAACCTGGCGATCCTCTCCGATCCGGATAAATCCACTGCCTATTACTGGCGTGGTCAGGTGTTTGCGCGGCAAGGGACCCATGAAAAGGCCATCGAAGACATGAACAGGGTTCTGCAATTGGACCCGTCCTACGCAAAGGCCCATCAGATGCTTGGCTGGATCTACAGCGAGGCTGGCAAATATGACGAGGCCATTCAGGCGCTGGACCGATATATCGAGGTGGACCCGAAAGACGGTTGGTCCTATTTCGAGCGGGGTCTTTGCTACTACAAAAAAGGCGACCTGGTCACGGCACTTAAAGATGCCAAAAAGGCGTGCGACCTGGGCTACAAGGCGGGTTGCGAAGTCTACGAGCGGTATCAGAAGGGCTAATCCCATGGTAGTTGCCCAGTCCCGGGTCATCCCCTGCTTGCCCGAGGCAAGAGTTTCTGGAAAGTTGTGTGCGCGATGTGAACGCCGCGCATCCGGTTTGACGAGGTTGATTTCTTTCAGCAAAGGACCACTCATTCTGTGGACCCGGGACCCATTCTGTAACGTTGAAAGAAAGGGTTCCAGGAGGCAATTGAATTCTATCGTAAGGTTTTTGAAATATGGAGCTTTTTTTCAAGAAGGAAATCCATGAAGCAAGGTTCCTGGATCCTGCCAGTGAATTCCAGGAAAAGGTCATCAGCATTGAAATAAGAACAGATCTGTTTACAGGATCAAAAGCGCGAGTCCTGACTCACCGCTGGCGTCTCCCTGAGGCATCGATTGATAAGACTTCCATATCAAAATCCAAGGAATGGTGTCCGTTTTGTCCCGGAAAGATTGAGACATTAACGCCAAAGTTTCCGGATTCCATGGTGCCTGGCGGGCGAATCCGGCAGGGCCACGCAACGGTTGTGCCAAACGCATTCCCTTACAGCCGTTACAATGCAGTGGTTATTCTTTCCGACGAACATTTTCTTCCCTTAGATGCATTGACACCTGGCATCCTTTCTGAGGGAATTCAGGTGGCTGTCTCCTACATACAGCAGATCCGACGGCTCGATGAGAGGGTTGGTTACGCCTCCATCAACTGGAATTACATGCCTCCGGCTGGTGGGGGGATCATCCACCCCCATTTTCAGATCGTTGTTGATGAAAAGCCCACGAAGCTTCACCAGAAACTACTTGATGCCTCTTCAAGGTATCACCGGAATTTGAAGCGGAGTTATTGGGCGGACCTGATCTCTTACGAGAAAGAAGAGGGTGTCAGACATATATTCAGGAGTGGTGGGGTCTCCTTCCTGTCAAGCTTCTGTCCCGAAGGCATGCTTGGTGAGGTCCTCGTCCTATTTGAAAATGAAAAGGACCTGGACGGGATAAAAAAGGAAGGATGGCAGGCCTTTTGTGAGGGATTGTCCAGACTTTTGGCTTGCCTTCACTGGATGCATTGCGGCAGCCTCAACATGAGCCTTTTTTTAAACATGACCGAAGAACAACACTTTCGGACTCAGGCCAGGGTTATCCCAAGGATGAGTATCCCACCTCTTGACATCAGTGATGTGAACTATTTTGAGAAGGGACATGATGAAGTCATAACCATCATCTCTCCCGAAGAATTAGCTGAAAAAATTAAGTCGCTGCTCTGAAAAAAAACGCCGATTGTTCCCAATGACATAAAGATCGCCGGGAGGCTTTTCTAAGAAGGGTAGGAGAAGAAGGGCAATAATGAAATAGTTTCCATCCATAAATGGCCTTTTCCGCAATCTCGGTGTCAATCGGCGGGATTCCTTGTGCGATGTACTAAAGTACGTCTCCGCGCAATCTCTTGATTTCCTTGATCTTGCGAAAAAAATCCTCATTTCTGGATTGGAAACTTACCAGTGTCCACAATCTATTTGTGACGGAGGGAAAGGAAGATGGAGAGCAAGATTGCAGAAGCAGTGAACTTGAAGTATGGGCCGGTTGCCATTCTCTGGACGGATGAAAAACCTGAGGGGGCCCGGCAGTTCAAGGAGGGCAAGTGGGGATGTGTCATGTGGATGCTGGCCGGTGCGGCCAAGGGAAAGACGGCTGTCTTTTCGGAAGATACCTATGGCTGTTGGGGTGGGGGTGTCGGACTCGGTTTTGGCAACCAGTATCTCAAGTTCCCCGGGGGCCCGGACTGCTTCAATTATTTCCTGTCCACCGGGAATGATCGGTGGGATCAGGGAAAAGCGGTTGCAAAGCAGATAGAGGGGTTTATGACCAAAGATGCCTTTGAAGATTTCCGCGAAGGAGAAAGGTACTTGAAGACGCCGGAATTGGTGGAAGATTTTGTCAAGAATCTGCCCATCATGGAACCGCCCGCCAGTTTTACGCTTTTCAAGCCCCTCGCCCAGGTGGACAGGGCAAAGGAAACACCTGAAGTCGTGGTGTTCCTGGCGACGCCGGACCAGCTCTCCGCCCTGGTGATCCTGGCCAACTATGGAAGAAAGGGGAATGAAAACGTCATCATTCCCTATGCGGCCGGCTGTCAGACCATTGGAATCTACCCTTACCGGGAAGCACGATCTGAAAACCCGCGAGCCATTGTGGGCCTAACCGACATTTCCGCCAGGGAAAATTTGAAGAAACAGCTCGACCGGGACCTCTTTTCCTTTGCCATCCCCTGGCGGTTGTTCCTGGAGATGGAAGGGGATGTGGAGGGGAGTTTCCTGCAGAGGCGGACATGGAAAGCCCTCTCAGGGGAAGACACAAAGTAAAGAGCTGTTTTCAAAGCTGTACCAGGGAGTCGGGTCATTCATGCCGCAACGCCTCTATGGGGTCGAGCCGGGCGGCCTTGCGAGCCGGAAAAAATCCAAAGCCTATTCCCACTGCAACCGAAAAAGCGAACGCAAGAATGACAATGTTCAGGTTAAAGACGAACGGGACCAGCAGGAGGCCGGCAAGCCATGCAGAGACACTTAGGGCAAGGACAATACCGATCACGCCCCCCAGCGAGGAAAGGACCACGGCCTCAACCAGGAATTGCAGGAGTACTTCGCGCTCCAGGGCCCCGATGGCCAGTCTGGTGCCTATTTCCCGCGTTCGTTCGGTCACGGAAACCAGCATGATGTTCATGATGCCTATTCCGCCGACCAGAAGGCTCACGGCTGCAACCGCACCGAGCAGGGACGTCAGCACTTTTGTGGTCCCGGAAAGGACATCCGCTATTTCCCGCATATCCCTGACGTGGAAGTCTTCTTCCTTTCCTTCAGGGATGCGGCGCCGTTCCCGCATCAGCCTTTCCATATCCTGTTTCGCCTTGTCGATGGAAAAACCTGCGCGGACCGATAGATAAATACTGGTGACGTCCGTGTTTCCCGCAATGCGACGCTGAAACGTGCGAAGCGGAATGAGTATGAAGTCATCCTGATCCCTGCCGAAAGTGGATTGTCCCTTTGCCTTGAACACCCCAATCACTCTAAAGGCCAGTTTTCTTAAACGGATGGTCACGCCTAAAGGGTTCCCGCCCCCCAAAAGCTCCCTGGAGACCGTGTCGCCCAGGATACAAACGGCAAGGCCTCCGCGGAGCTCACTGTCCGTAAACTGCCGGCCTTTTTCAATGGCCCAATCCCGGACGGCCATAAAACCGTTGGTACTGCCCGTGATCATGGTGGACCAGTTCCGGTT
>CAYUCJ010000153.1:0-1183 GCA_964443285.1 uncultured Desulfobacteraceae bacterium
AAGGAGATACACAGTATGCAGGAATTCACAAGAATGAACCGCCTTCCTCCTTACGTCTTTGCCACGGTCAACAAGATCAAGATGGAGGCCAGGAGAAAAGGCGAGGACATCATCGACCTGGGCATGGGAAACCCTGATATACCCACGCCTCAGCACATCGTGGACAAACTGGTGGAGGCCGCCCAGAAAGGCCAGAATCACCGGTATTCCGCCTCCATGGGAATCACCAAGCTGAGGCATGCCATATGCGACTGGTACAGGCGGCGTTTCAACGTTTTTCTGGACCCGGACGAAGAGGCCATCGTCACCATAGGTGCCAAAGAGGGCCTTTCCCATCTCGTGCTGGCCACCATAAGTCCCGGGGATGTGGTCTTCGCTCCTAATCCCACCTATCCCATACACCCCTACTCGGTCATCATTGCCGGCGGCGACCTCCGGAGTATCCCCATCGGCCCGCACAGGGATTTTTTCGAGGACCTCCTCACAGCCACCAAGCAGACCTGGCCCAGCCCGCGGATGTTGATCATCTCTTTTCCCCATAACCCGTCGACCGCGGTGGTGGACCGGAATTTTTTCGAGAAGCTGGTGGATTTCTGCAGGGAACATGAAATCATGGTCGTCCATGATTTTGCCTATGCGGACCTGGTTTTCGACGGGTACAAACCGCCAAGCTTTCTGGAGATTCCCGGGGCCAAAGAAATCGGGGTCGAACTTTTCAGCCTCTCCAAGAGCTATTCCATGCCGGGATGGCGTGTGGGGTTCTGCGTGGGCAACCCCACCATCATCGCCGCGCTCAGGAGGATCAAGAGCTACCTGGACTACGGCGTATTCCAGCCTATACAGATCGCCTCCATCATTGCCTTGAACGGGCCCTATGATTGTGTGGAAGAAATCGTCAATATCTACAGGGAACGCCGTGACGTGCTGGTGGATGCCCTGAACCGCATTGGCTGGCCGGTGGAGAAACCCAAAGGGACCATGTTCGTGTGGGCACAAATTCCTGAGAAATACAGGGAAATGGGGTCCCTGGAGTTTTCCAAGATGCTCATTGAAAAGTCCAAGGTGGCCGTCTCTCCAGGCATCGGTTTCGGTCAATATGGAGATGACAGCGTCCGATTTGCTCTGGTGGAAAATCCCCACCGCATCCGGCAGGCCATCAAGGGAATTAAAAATATATTCTGAA
>CAYUCJ010000153.1:1283-7651 GCA_964443285.1 uncultured Desulfobacteraceae bacterium
AAGAGGAAACATGTCGCAAATTAACGTAGGGATTATAGGCTTCGGCACGGTCGGTGCCGGCACGGTCGAAATTCTCCAGAGAAATGCAGGCGCCATCGCCCAGCGCGTGGGTGCACCCGTTGTCATCAGGAAGATCGCGGATCTTGATACGGAATCCGACCGGGGCGTTGCTGTTGAAAAAGGTGTTCTGACCCGGAATGCAATGGAAGTGATCGCTGACCCCCAGATCGACTTGTTGGTCGAGCTCATCGGGGGTCTGGACAAGGCGCGGGAATTCATCCTCACGGCAATGGAAAAGGGCAAACATGTGGTCACCGCCAACAAGGCCCTTCTGGCTGAATCCGGCCGGGACATCTACCGAGCCGCTCAGGCCTCCGGGGTTCACATGGGTTTTGAGGCCAGTGTGGGCGGCGGTATTCCCATTTTAGGCGCCCTCCAGGGCGGGCTGGCCGCCAACCGCATCGAGACCCTTGTGGGGATTCTGAACGGCACCTCCAACTACATCCTGACGGAGATGACCAGAAAGGGGCTGGCCTATGAAAAGGCCGTAAGACAGGCCGTGAAACTGGGTATTGCCGAGGACCCGCCCACCCTGGACGTGGAAGGCACGGATGCCGCACACAAGCTGACCATTCTCCTGTCCGTTATTACGGGTATTCCCATACCCTTTGAAGACATCTATTGTGAGGGAATCGATTCCATCAGTCTTGACGATATAGGCTTCGCAGACAACTTCGGCTACGGGATCAAGCTCCTGGCCATAGCCAGGCAGGGCCACGGGTGGGTAGAGGCGCGGGTGCACCCGGCCCTGATCCCCAAGGGCCACATCCTTGCCAACGTGAACGAGGCCTATAACGCCATCTACCTGGAAGGGGATTTCGTTGGACCCAACCTCTATTACGGACAGGGCGCAGGGAGGCGTCCAACTGGGAGTGCCGTGGTCTCAGATATCATGGACGTGGCCCGAAAGATGCTTCAGGGTGTGAAAGGCCCGGCGTTCTCCCTCGGAAAAGATGTGGACCCGCAGCAGACCATAGAGGTGCGGCCCATGGATGAACTGACCACTACCTACTATTTCAGGTTTTCTGCCCTCGACAGTCCGGGTGTCCTCTCAAAGATCGCAGGCATTCTCGGGGACCACGAAATCAGTGTTTCCTCTGTGATACAGAAAGGGAGGAAAGACAAGGGGGCCGTCCCGGTGGTCATGCTCACGCACGAGGCATTGGAACGAAACGTCTTCAAGGCGATCTCCCTGATCGACCGGCTGGATATCGTGGTGGACAAAACCATCATCGTCCGCGTGGAAGAGGGATTCCCCAATGGGAGTCCGAAATAACATGACCAAATACATTGTCCTCATAGGGGACGGCATGGCGGATTATCCCGTGCCGGAACTCGGCGGAAAGACGCCGCTCCAGGCTGCAGACACCAGCAACATGGATCGGATCGCATCCTGTAACATAGGCCTGGCCAAAACCATCCCGGAAGGCATGGAGCCGGGCAGTGATGTGGCCAACCTGGCATTGATGGGTTATGATCCCGCTGCCTTCCACACCGGACGTGCTCCTTTTGAAGCGGCAAGCATGGGTGTCTCTCTCGGAGCCGACCAGGTGGCGTTTCGTATGAATCTGGTTACCCTTTTCCGGTCATCCAATGAAAAGATCCTTATGATGAGCCACAGTGCCGGAGACATATCCACGGCCGAAGGCATGGCAATCGTCGCCGATCTGAAAGGATCCCTTGAAGCACCCGGTATTCGAATCTATCCCGGAGTGGGCTATCGGCATCTGCTGGTTTGGGACAATGGGCCGGAGGGGTCCAGGACCGTACCGCCTCACGACGTTCTGGATCAGGATATGTCCACTTATCTGGCCAAAAACGTTAGCGATCCTGTTCCCGGGCTCATTCGATCGTCCTGGCCGACACTGAAGGACCACCCCGTGAACAGAAAAAGGAAACATGCAGGGCTTGGAGAGGCCAATTCCATCTGGCTCTGGGGACAGGGAAGAGCTCCCCGTCTTCCCTCGTTCGAAAGCAGGTTCGGCTTGCGGGGCGGTGTTATTTCGGCTGTTGATCTGTTGAGCGGCCTCGGAGTCTATGTAGGATTCCAGCGGTTCCATGTGGAGGGGGCCACCGGATATCGGGATTCCAATTTGAAAGGCAAGGCGGAAACCGCGCTGGCGGCGCTGGAGGATCTTGATTTTATGTTTCTTCACGTGGAGGCCCCGGACGAGGCAGGGCACCACGGAGATTTTCAGGAGAAAATCCTTTGCATCGAGGCTTTTGACCGAGAGGTGGTGGGCCCGGTCCTTACGGGATTGAAGGCATTCAAGGACTACAGGGTCATGATCGCCAGCGACCATTTGACTCCCGTTTCCACAAAGACCCATTCCGCGGAGCCTACGCCTTTTGCCTGGGGCACCCGGGCCGAACTGGAATCGCTCCTCCCGGCAGGCGTCTTCAGTGAATCGAGTGCCCTGGAGAGTGGTCTTTTTTTTGATAAGGGGCATGAACTCATGGCAGCTTTTCTGGGAATCGACAGGAGAAGATCTTGACACCCGAGGTGTCTTCGAAATAGTCTTCGCATGTCGTTTTCTGTCTTGATGACTCAATCAACGGACGACACGCAACCGGCGAATTATTCAAAAGGAGATAAAGAGATGAAGATTCTGTTTTTCGGACCAAACGGCAGTGGAAAGGGCACACAGGGTGCCATCGTGAAGGGAAAATACCAGATTCCCCACATCGAGACGGGCGTTATTTTCCGTGACAACATTTCCCGGGGTACGGACCTCGGCAAGGAAGCCAAGGGCTACATCGACAGGGGTGAACTGGTTCCCGACAGCATAACCATACCTATGATCCTGGACCGCCTCAAGAAGGACGACTGCGGGAACGGCTGGCTTCTGGACGGATTTCCACGCAATCTTACCCAGGCCCGGGAGATGAACAAGGCATTGAAGGCTGAAGGCATTGATCTTGACATCGTCATCGAGATGGTCCTGGACCGCCGGATCGCAAAGGACAGGATCATGGGACGCAGGCTCTGTGTCAATGACAACAACCACCCCAACAATGTCTTTATTGACGCCATCAAACCTGACGGCGATCAATGCCGGGTATGCGGCGGCGAACTCAAAACCCGGTCAGACGACCAGGACGAGGGGGCCATCGATCAGCGACACAACATCTACTACGATGAAGATACCGGCACCATGGCAGCCGTCAATTATTATAAGGACCTGTCCAAAGAGAACCACGGCGTGCCCAGGATCATTGAACTGGACGGAAGACCGGGGGTGAAGGATGTTTCTGCGGAACTGATGAAGAAACTCGGTAAATAGAAAGCAGGAACACCAACCCTGCTGAATGGTTTGAACCTGACAAGGTAGAGCGCAATGATTTGGAGGCTTAAGGCGCAAGAGGAGGTTTCCGAATCGGCATGAAATTCTGTACAGCCATCAACTGCATGGACGGACGGGTCCAGTTGCCGGTCATTACCTTCCTGCAGGCCCGGTTCAGGGCCGAGCACGTGGACATCGTCTCCGAACCGGGCCCCAATCACCTGCTGGCCAATCTGCCCGAACACGAACTGGTGGATTCCATTCTCAACAGGGTGAACATTTCGGTAGACAAGCACCATTCCCGCGGGATAGCCGTCATAGGCCATCACGACTGTGCAGGGAATCCGGCCTGCGAAGAGGAACAGCTCCTTCACACCAGGGAGGCTGTGGCGATGCTACGTAAGAAATACCATGATCTGGAGATCATCGGCCTGTGGGTTGATGAAAACTGGAACGTCAGCGAAATTCCCCTTGACTTTTAGGCGGTTATCCTGGCGGGAATCGTCGTAATGGGGAGGGTTACGGTGAAAATGGTCCCCTGCCCCTCTTTGCTCGCCACCCGGATACGTCCGCCGTGCTTCCCCACGATACCCTGTGAGACGCTGAGCCCCAGTCCCGTGCCCTTTCCCTTGGCCTTGGTGGTGAAAAACGGATCGAAGATGGAGGGCAATATGTGTTCAGGAATGCCCGTTCCTGAATCCAGGACCTTCACCGCCACATAATTGGGGTCGTCCGCTGGAAGGACCAGCACCTGAATCCGGCCCCCTTTGGGCGAGGCGTCAACGGCGTTCATTATCAGGTTCAGGAAGACCTGCTGAAGCTGCTGCACGTCACCGTGGACCCGCGGCAGGTGGTCCGTGGCCTGAAAGGTGATCCTGATTCCCGAAAGCTTCAACTGGTTGGAAGCGAGGGCAATGGTCTCTTCAAGCAGGTTTCTCAAATCCAGGGATTCCACCTGAGAACTGGACTCCCTGGCAAAATCGAGCAGGTTGCTGATGATCTTCTTGGACCGCCCCGACTCGTTGATCATATCACTGATCATCTCTTTCCGCTCGTCATCATCCAGATCTTCATAATCTTCCAGAAGCATGTGGGCCGTTAGTGTGATATTGTTCAAAGGGTTGTTCAGCTCATGGGCCACTCCGGCCGTTAGGGTGCCCACAGCCCGCATCTTGTGGGACTGAACCAGCACGGCCTCCCGGTTTTCCAGTTCCAGGATCATCTGGTTGATGCCCAGGGCCAGGTCGGTGAATTCGTCCTGGTAGCGTTTTGCGGGCATAACCGGCGTATAGTCCCCTGATGCGATGCGCTGTGCATACGTGGAGAAACGTTTGATGTTGCCCAGGAGACTCCTGATGAGATACGTGGCATTGGCGGCCAGATAGATGACCAGCAGGATAAGGGAATAGATGTGGATCGAACGTGAACGGGAAAGGATGATGGAAACGGCCTTCCGTTCCCTCTCGATGAGTTCCTGGGCAATGGAGACCATCTCCCGGCCGGATTCCCGCAGTCCCAGCTCGATCTCTTTCTTGATGCGTACATGGTCAGGGCTGAAGGTCTCGCTTTTCTCCAAACCCACAAGCCGCTCCAGCAGTTTCTGGTAACGCTCTGTATTCGTCAGGATTACGACAAAGGTGTCTTCAAGAACTTTTTTGAGTTCACCCTCGTGCCGTCTCAGAATTTCCCTGGCCTTGTAGACATTTTCAACGGCATCACCCAGATTGGTCCCGTAGAGGAAGTAGTTTTTTTCAAATCGCCTGGCCTGGATAATCTCCAGGGTAAATTCATCGGCGATCTCCAGGAAATGGAGCTTCTTTTCCACGCGGGAATTGATCGTGACCAGCGCAACGGCTACGATTACTCCGATCAGGACGATCATAGAAAAACTCAGGTAGATCTGCAGCCGCAGGGTCAGCCGTTTTCGGGAGATGAGCGCTTTCCGGGCCGTTTCAATGGCCGCTATGCGGTCATAGCTCCCTTCCAGGGTGTCACTGACGCCCCCCTTCTTCTCGTCTACATCCCTGGTTTCAACGGTCATGTCGATTCCGGAATTGGCCAAATGTTATACCTACCCTTCAGCCTCGCCCTCAAAATCGATGGAGGATCCCAGCGCCTTGGCGGCCCTGGCAATGACCTTTCTGAGGTCATCCGGTTTAAAGGGCTTGGCAATGAAGTCAAAGGCCCCTTTTTCCATGGCCTCCCGAGCCACCGCCATCATGGCATAGCCCGTTATCATAATGACCTTGGTGCGCTCTGACTTCTTGACCACCTCCTCCAGGACCTGCAGACCGTCTACCTCATCCATGCGGATATCCGTGACCACGATATCAAACTCTTTCTCATTGATACGATCCAGTGCCGCTTTGGGATCCTGAAAGACCTCCACTTCACAGCCGATTTTGGCCAGGGCAGGTTTCAGCCTCTTTCCCACAATGGGTTCATCGTCCAGGAGCATGACATCAAGCCGTTCAGACATGTTATCCTCCTTCTTTATTAATGGATCAGCGCGAGCTCTCGGCGGCCTGCCTGAAGATATCGTTGGCCACGTGAACCTCCACGTAATCAACGCCCACAATATCACCGGCCAGCACCTTGATAGCCTCGGTTCTCTTTTGTTTCTCTCTCTTGATGGCCTTCGTTTCCACCACGATCGTAGTGCCGTTCGCCAGGACCCTGACATCGGGAAACCGTTCCATAAGGGCCACGCGCACCCTGCTGGCCAGTTCCTTGTCTTTAAGGCACTTGATGGAATAGGTCATCGGCTGGAATTTACGGTAACTCGACAATTCGGCGATGGTCCTCACCGCCTCGTCCGGGTCGATCTGGCTGAGACTTATGACCATATCGTAGTTGCCGGGATCCGTCTCATCCAGGTCAAATGCCTCCAGAGACCACTTTCTTTGCAGCGCCTCCAGCCGTTTGATTTGTTTCTTTGATTTCTCCGACGTTCCTCTTCCATCCCCGGACAGCTGTCGAACCAATTCCTCCGGCTCGGTCAGGACGCGTACCTTCAGGGCGTGT
>CAYUCJ010000154.1:0-7634 GCA_964443285.1 uncultured Desulfobacteraceae bacterium
CCACGACGAACCGATGATTACCCACATGAGGGCAATGATGACCAGGTGCTGGTAGTAGTCGGAATGGATCACGAGAGGAAAGACCAGGCTAATGAGACCCAGAATTGCGAGAACAACGTGTTTTGGTTTCATGGTCTCCTCCCCTTAAATCTTGGTGAGCCGTTTGAGGCCGCCCGGCAGGAAGACCAGGACCAACACGAAAATGACGAATCCGATCATCTCCCTGTAACTCATGCCGATATAGGTTGCCCCGAGCGATTCTGCCACGCCCAGCACCAGCCCCCCGAATATGGCCCCCACGGTACTTCCGAGCCCCCCGAGTATGGTAATGACAAAGGCCTTCAGGGTAAAGGGCCCCCCAATGTCCGGAAAAAGGTAGTAAATGGGGATGAGTAGACTGCCCGCGGAGGCGACCAGGGCCGATCCCAGCCCGAAGGTAATGATGGTGATCCGGCCGCTGTTGACCCCCATCAGGGTCGCCGCCTCCTTGTCCTGGGCCGTGGCCCTGATGGACCGGCCGATATCCGTTTTCAGAAGGAACCAGAAGAGGGCCGCCGTGAACCCGAGGGCGAACAGAAAGGCGATGCACATGGGCAGATTAAAAGAGACATTGCCCAGGAAAAAGACGCTGGAACTGTAGGATGTCTTGACCGTCTTGTAATCCGAAGAAAAGATAAACCTGGCGATTTCCGCCAGTACGATCCCGATGCCCACGGTCATCAACACCTGGTTTTCAGGGAGAATAGATTCCACTTTCATGAGGGGATTGAGGAGATATTTCTGAAGAAAGCAACCCAGGAGGAAGAGGGCAGGCATGGCAATGAACAGAGAAAGATAAGGGTCGAGGTGGAGGTATTGAAACAGCACGAAAGTGATGTACATGGCCACCATCATGAGCTGGCCGTGGGCGAGATTGATGATGCCCATAACCCCCATGATCAGGGTCATTCCTATACCGATAAGTGCGTAAATGCCCCCGATGAGAATTCCTGACACCACTGTCTGAAGAAAAACAGCCATGCGGGACTCCTTTCACCCTGAAAGCCAGGGTTTCTCGGATTTTCAGGGGAATGCGGGCAACCGTTTGCCTTCAACGGTTGCCCTTTTTACAGCCTTACTGATTACTATCAATAGCCCCAGGTCTTGAGCCAGTCAACCGGGAACGCCAAGGGTTTGGTGGCTCGATCTTTGGGCCACACGAGTTCCAGCTTTCCATCCAGCCACTGGACCACGTAAGTTGAGGCCTGGTTCTGGTTTTTCATTTTTCCCCAGGTACCGAACTTTATCGGGCCGAAGACCGTCATCATGTCCGTGGCCAGGAGAGCCTCCCGAATGTCGGCTCTCTCGAAGGATTTCGCCCGCTTCAGCACATCCGCAATCACATAACAGGCGGCGTAGGCCTCGGCGCCGTGGTAGTCCACGGATTTGTTGTACTTGGCCTTGAATTCATTGTAGTAATCCATGGCACCGGGGAAGGGCAGGACCTGATGCCACAGGGTGGCTGAAATGACCTTGTCCGAAGCCACCCCGGCGTTTTGTTGGAATTCCGGGAGCGTAAAGCCTGCGGCTCCTCCGATGAACATTTTCGGTGTCAGTTTTAATTCCTTGGCCTGTTTCATGAGCAGCGAGGCATCCATGATATAGGAAACCATGTAAACGATATCGGGATTCAGTTGCTTGACCTTCACCAGTACGGGTTTGAAGTCGATGCCGCCGTGTTCATAGCCTTCCTTCAGGGCGACCTCGATGCCCAGTTTCTTGCAGGTCTTTTCAAAGGCCTTGGCGCCCTTTGTGCCGAACAGGGAATTTTCGTGGAGAATGGCGGCGGTTTTCGGCTTGATGACAGCAGACAGAAGGGATTCCACACTGCTGGCATACTTGCTCACCGGCGGGTTTAGGCGGAAGATGTAGTCCCATCCCGAGGTGGTGATCTTGTCGGCGGAACCGGTGTTGATGAGGAAAGGCATCCTCTCTTGCTGGCAGACCCCGGCTGCGGCATAGGTGACGGAACTGGAGTAACCGCCTCCGATCATGACGACCTTATCCTTGGTAATCAGCTTTTCTACCACGGAACGACCGACTTCAGGGCGTCCGGTGGTGTCCTCGATGAGAAGTTCCAGCGGCTTACCGTTGATTCCTCCGGCTGCATTGATTTTTTTTAAAGCCATTTCGAAAGACTGTTTTTCGATCTCTCCGAACTTGGCCAAAGACCCTGTCAGGGGAAGAACAATGCCTACCTTTACCGTGTCGGCCGCCGAAACGGGCGCCGTCCCCGGCACCAGATAAAAAACCATCGTCAAGACCAGCCCCAGAAAAAGAATCCTTGATCTTTTCATCCCATAAACCTCCTGTTTGATGGTTAGTATTTCAGGAAAGGGCAAAATAGTCACCACTACCGTTGCCCTGCCCCGGGTTCACTTGATGATAAATCAACCGGTTAGGTTGAGTTGGTTGTCCGGATTCAGAGACCTGAAGTCTATCCGCGACGGTATTGCAGGTTGTTGTCAGGAGTGTGCTACCTTCTTGAAGTCTATCAAAAGAAAAAAGACCTGTAAATGGGGGGATTTCTGATTTTTGATGTAGAAATTTTCTTACAAAGTCATCAAATTTGATGAAGTCGTAAAAAGTCCGTCCGTGGACTTTTTACTCACGGAAACCGAAAAGTGCGATTTTCGATTTCCTTACAAATCGACGGGTTGCAAAGCATCCCATTGATTTGCGTGCCCGTCCATGGGCACGCTGATGACTTTTTTCAAAGCCATCAAATTTCGATGAGATGGTTTTGAATGGCGAAGCGCGAAAGATCGGCATTGTTTCTCAGGTTCAACTTTTTTAGAAGGCGCAGACGGTACGTATCGACAGTCTTGACGCTGAGGTAATATATTTCGCCTATCTCCTTGTTGGTCCTTCCCTGTGCGAGACCTCGCAGGACCTGAATTTCCCTGTTGGAGAGGGAATCCAGCGGCGTCAGATCCGTGATCCCTCGCGCCACCCGTCGGGCCAGGGCTTCCGTCATGGAGCGGGACACAAACCGTTCCCCCCGGTGGACTTTCTTGATGGCCGTGACAAGCTCTTCCGGGGCGGCCCGCTTGGTAATATAGCCCATGGCCCCCATGCGAAGCGCCCGAACAACATATTGTTCTTCCTCGTGCATGGTGAGCATCAGTATGGGCAGTTCCGGATAGTAATTGTGGAGTTGGCTTACGACTTCGAGTCCATCCATCCCAGGCATGGAGATGTCAATCACAGCCACATCGGGATGGGTTTTGTGAGCCAGGCGGATGGCCTCCTTGCCGTTTGGGGCTTCTCCCACCACGGCCATCTCTGGACTTTCTTCAACGATCCGGCAGAGGCCGGCTCGAACAATGTGATGGTCATCCGCGAGCAACACCCTGATCAAGGCAGGCCCCCTTCCTGTAAGGGAAAGGAAACGGTAAACGCCACAGTGGTTCCTTCCCCTGGAATCGAGTGGATCTCCAGTTCACCCCCCACCAAAGCGGCCCGTTCCCGCATCCCACCAAGTCCCAATCCTTGAAGAATATCGGCCTGGTCGGTATTGAATCCTCGGCCGTCATCCTTTACCGAAAGACTGAGCACACCTCCGTTTTCCCTGAGCAGAACCTCTGCGTGTCCAGCGGAGGCGTGTCTGGCCACGTTGGTGAGGGCCTCCTGGGCGATGCGATACACGGCGGTAGCCAGGTCGTTACCGACGGGAGGTATGTCCGCCCCTAAGAGAACACAGGCGATCTGCGTCCTCTTTTCAAATTCACCCGTGTACCACTCCAGGGCCTCCACGAGGCCGAGTTCGTCGAGAATGCCGGGTCGCAGGCGAATGGCAAGATCCTTTACATCATCGATAGTCTTATCGATCAGCCCACACATTGTCAAGGCACGCCTGGCCGCAGCAGAATCCTTTCCAGAGATGTGGTTGAGAAGCCACACGGCCTCCATTCGCAAGGCCGTCAGCATCTGCCCCAATTCGTCGTGAAGTTCCCTGGCAATGGCCCTGCGTTCTTTTTCCTGGCTTTCCATCATTTTTCCGGAGAGACGCCGAATTTCCAGGGTTCTCTTTTCGACTTTAGCCTCAAGTTCCCGAGAATAAAGATCGAGAGCTTCCCTGGCCCCTTTTAATTCATCCTCAGCCAACCGCCTCCGTTTGATATCAAGGCTGGCTTTTCGGTAGAGGAAGAAAACAGTGCAGCCGACGAGTAATGAAACCCCGAGAATGACGGGTGCCGCCGTCTTGATGATGGGTCCGGAGATCCCTTTCGAAATACTCTCCAGATTCCGGAGAAAAACAACTTTCCAGCCCGGGTAATCGGGAAGGTTTTTTGAATGAAGCAGGTACGCAATGCCGGATTGGTCCACCAGGAGGTTGGTCCCCTTTCTTGTCATTCCTATCCATTTCCAGGGCCCGTCGCCGAACTCTCTGGATTCGGCAATCTCCGTGAGGACGTCTTCAGTCGGTTTCCAGAAGAGATGGTATAACCATTCACGGCGATTCGACATGAAAATCAATCCCCGCGGATCCAAAAGCGCAACGATCCCTTCATAGCCCTGGTCAAACTCCTTTTCCATGGCGTCAACCGATGCCTTGATGACCACGACACCCAGGGGGTCGGTCCGGCCGGCCTTATAGACCGGATTGCTGTAATAAACCCCCCTTTTTTGAGAAGTGACTCCCAGGGCCATGTAAACATAGGTCCTGCCCTGGATCGCCTCTTGGAAATAGGGCCGAAAACCGTAGTTTTGTCCTACAAAACTGTCTGGTTCCTCCCGGTTGCTTGACGCGATGGTGTTTCCGTCGCTGTCCATCAGGTAACAGACGTTGGCCTCCTGGGATCGGTTATAGTGGTCCAGGAGGTGATTGGCCTTTTCCAGCGCAGTCTGGTCTTTCGCGCTGGAAAGTGCCTGCTCGAACTCTTTCAGTCCGGACAGGGCTCTCACAGCCTTCAGGTTTTCAGAAAGAAAAGAAGTGAGGTGTCCCCGTATGACCTCGGCGTTCAGGGCGGCCTGTCGGCTTGCCTCGTCGAAAGCAGAAGATTCAAGGAACCTGAAATAAAGATAACCGCCTGCGAAGGTAGTCATCAGGGCCAGAAGGGAGAGCGTCAGCAGGATGTTACGAAGTTTCATTTTCTTCAGACCTATTGCAGGTGGAGGGCTTTACATGCCCGCCTGCAGATGATACCTTCGTTCCGATGAACAGAACCTTCGCGCTGCAACGAGCGCATCGATCGAGAGGGAGTTGTCAGTATGTTCCATGAACTTTTGAAGGAAATTGCCGATCTACCCCTGAACCGCGTCAAGATAGGAGAGGTCTCCAATCTGCCGGGTCCTTTTACCATGAGCTTTGGATTCAATCTGGCACCCCTGTCGGAATCAATCAAGAATATCGGCATCATTAACAGCCCGGTCGTGTCAAAGTCTGAAGAAGGAACCCTTCACGTTGTCACGGGTTACAGGAGGGTAGGGGCCCTGCGCTCCCTTGGAAAGAAGATCGTTAGATGCCGGATGGTTCAGAAGGTGGATCTCCCGCCACTACAGGGCCTTCTCTTGAGCCTCCACGACAACCTCGCCACCAGAAAATTCAACCCCATTGAAAAGGGGATGATTCTGAGCAGACTGTCTCATTATCTACCACGAAAAGACATTTTGTCAAATTATATGGGCCTCTTGGATTTGCCCGAACACGAGAACACCCTTGACGCCTTCGTCGCCTTTGACAGACATCTGGAAGAGCCTCTCAAGGCGGATCTTGCCCGGGGACATCTCTCTGTTCAATCAGCCCGGATGCTTCTCATGATGAACCCTGAAGACAGACTTGGAATCGGCCGGTTGATTTCCAACTTAAACTTAAACGTTAATCAACAAAAACAACTTATTGAGTACACATATGAAATAGCGAAAATAGATGGTTCAGAGATATCAGCCGTCCTTGGAGATGATTCCATCGGAGGACTCCTTGCAAATGCATCCCTGAATCTTCCTCAGAAGGGGAGGGCTGTTCTGGATGCCATGAGAAGCCGGCGGTATCCCACCCTCACAAAGATGGAAAAAGCGTTCCGAAAAAAGGTTTCCAGCCTCCATTTGGACGACAAGGTAAACATTCAACCGCCGCCCTATTTTGAATCCGGCGAATATCGCCTGGAAATCCGGTTCAGGCACGGCAAAGAACTGAAGGCTCAGGTCGATCGCCTCGCAGGAATCGCATCCCTGGAAACCGTCAACGATCCGTGGAAAGAGGACAAATGATGTCCCGGTATCCGTTGGACAGGATCGTGATGGATGAGACGGCGGCAGGATATGAAATCACTGCCGATATTCTCAAAAGGATGAAGGGCATTCCTGTTGTCGACCATTCGGAAGTTGAAAGGACCATCGGACAGGAGCATGATCTGGGAAAGACGACCCTCCATCTCCTGGCCCACAAGGGGGAAATGCTGAAACCGTGCCCCGGTACCCGTGGATACATCTGCTGCGGCTATCAGATATTGCACATGGCTGCCAATTGTCCCCTGGATTGCAGCTATTGTATTCTGCAATCCTACTTCAATCAGCCCAATTTGAGGGTCTTTGTCAACCTGGAGGAACGGCTGGAAGAGGTTTTCAGGAGAATTGACGGGAATCCGGACAGGATTTATCGAATCGGGACCGGCGAATTTACGGACAGCCTGGCACTTGATCCGCTCTTTCATTGGACCGAACGGCTTGTTCCCGGATTCTCAAAACGCAAGAATGCCGTACTTGAATTGAAGACCAAGACGGCCAACATCAGGACATTGCTGTCAGTCCCGTGGCGTGACCGGATTATTGTCTCCTGGTCTCTCAATAGCCCGGAAATGACCGCGAGGAACGAGCACCGCGCCGCAAGTATCAGGAAGAGACTCGAAGCGGCACGGGAGTGTCAGCGTGAAGGATTTGTCCTGGGGTTCCACTTCGACCCGCTGGTTCCCCATGAAGACTGGCAACAGGGCTATCTGGAAACCCTTGAGCTCCTGGACAAGTACATCGATCCCAAAGGAATCATATGGATCAGCATGGGATCTTTCAGGTTCATGCCCCAACTGAAGCAGGTCATCCAGCGCAGGCACGGGCACAACCCCATTCTCGATGGGGAATTTGTCCCGGGACTCGATGGCAAAATGCGGTATTTCAAGCCCATTCGCATGGCCCTCTACGATTTCATGAGAAAACACCTGGAGGAATGGCAGGAGAACCTGGGGCTTTATCTGTGCATGGAATCCCATGAAGTCTGGAGCGAGAGCATGGGCTGGTCGCCGCACGACACCGGCGGGCTTTCGCGCTTTCTGGATGAAAGGGTGAGGGAGCTTTTTGGGTAGATTTGGCGGGACAGTTGTGTTATTCAAGACAAAACGAATAGCGAAAGGGGAGCAGAAATGAGCGTAAAGGAAAGGGTTCAAGATGCCCTGAACAAGGTAAGACCGAGTCTTCAGGCAGACGGCGGAGACGTACAACTCATTGATGTAGACGATGAGGGCGTGGTAAAGGTGAAGCTTATGGGGGCCTGTGGCGGATGTCCCATGAGTCAGATGACATTGAAAATGGGAATTGAGAAGATACTGAAGCAGCACGTATCTGAAGTCAAGAGCGTAGAGTCGGTCTGAAAAACAGGC
>CAYUCJ010000155.1:0-7608 GCA_964443285.1 uncultured Desulfobacteraceae bacterium
CGCATGATTTCTTTGGTAATTCCCTCCATTTTTATGTCCATCTGGAGGGCCGTGATACCTTTAGCGGTTCCCGTAACCTTGAAATCCATGTCCCCGTAATGGTCTTCATCGCCGAGGATATCTGTGAGTACGACCACTTTCCCGTTATCGGAAACCAGCCCCATGGCCACGCCTGCAACCGGCTCTTTGACCGGAACACCGGCATCCATGAGGGACAGGGAGGCGCCGCAAACGGTTGCCATGGAGGAAGAACCATTGGATTCCAGGATCTCTGAGACCACCCGCGTACAGTACTTAAATTCCTCTTTTTCGGGCATGACCGGTATCAGGGCACGCCGGGCAAGGGCCCCATGGCCAATCTCCCTGCGGCCGGGCCCGCCCAGCCTCTTGGCCTCACCCACACTGTAAGGGGGGAAATTGTAGTGCAGAATGAACGATCTGAAATGGTTCCCGTGGATCGATTCGATTCTCTGCTCATCATATTCCGTACCCAGGGTGGTCAGGACCATTGCCTGAGTCTCTCCCCTGGTGAAGAGAGCCGATCCATGGACACGGGGCAAAAGGCCGACCGTACATTCGATGGGCCTGACCTCGGTAAAAGCTCGCCCGTCTATCCGTTTTCCATCGACCAGGATCATTTCACGGACCATACGCCTTTCCACCTCGTGGAGCTGCTCTTTGATGAATGCCTTTCTGTCATCCATTTCGTCAGCGAAGGCTTCCAGGACGGCAAGTTGCGTTTCACGCCTTTTTTCCTGCCTCTCCAGCTTGTCTGCGGTTGTGATGACCTCCCTGAACTTGGGAGCGGCGACCTCTGCGATCCGCTCGCAAAAGGATTCATCAACAAGGGCTTCAAACACTGCCCGCTTCTCTTTGCCCACCGATCTCTTGAGCTCTTCCTGCATATCCAGCATAGGTTGAATGGCCTCATGCCCAAAAAATATGGCGTCGATGATATCAGACTCGGATACGAACCGGCCGCCCCCTTCAACCATGACCACGGCATTGCGATTTCCTGCCACAATAAGGTTGATGTCACAGTTCTCCTGCTGAGTGATGGTGGGATTCGCGATCAGTTGACCCTCCAGGCGACCTACCCTGACACCTGAAATGGGCCCCCTAAAAGGGATATCGGAGACCTCCAGAGCCGCAGAGGCCCCAAGGATGGCAAGGACGTCCGCCTCGTTCTCTTTATCCGTGGAGAGCACCGATGCGATGATCTGCGTCTCAAAGTGATAGTTATCCGGAAAAAGCGGCCGCAGCGGCCTGTCAATCAACCGTGACGTCAGCGTCTCCTTTTCACCGGGCCGGCCCATATCCCTTCGGAAGAAATTCCCGGGTATCCGGCCGCCTGCATAGGACATCTCCTGGTATTCCACTGTCAGTGGAAGAAAATCAATCCCTTCACGAACCTGGTCGGTTGAGACAGCTGTAACGAGTACGACGGTTTCACCCATGGTTACGACCGCTGAGCCGCTCGCCTGTTTTGCGATGCGGCCGGTTTCCACATACAGCTTCTGACCATTGATTTCCATTGAACAGTTCTTTATCATTTGTATCTGTTTCCTTTCAGTTGACACAGCACTCCTCTAGCAGGACATACCGGTCTACTTTCTAATACCGAGTTCCTTGATGATGATTCTGTATCTTTCCACATCACTTTTTTTCAGATAGTTGAGGAGCCTCCGCCTCTGACCCACCAGTTTCAGCAAACCACGTCTTGAATGGTGATCTTTCTTGTGTACTTTGAAGTGGTCGGTCAGGTATTTGATTCTATTGCTCAAAAGGGCAATCTGGACCTCCGGAGAACCCGTATCGTTGTTGTGAAGTTTGAATCTTTCGATTATTTCCTTTTTGTTTTCGGCCGTTAAAACCACCTTGTGTTCCTCCTTCCATGTGTTGACTTGCCTGTTCAGATAAAAACTCTTATCAGTTTGGTTCTGGGATCGCCTTGCGCCCCTGTCATCTTTATGCTCATCACGGCAACCAGTTCTTCATCGTTCACGATCTTCACATAGCCATCCCCCCCGTTCAATATGCAAGGCCCGGCGGCCAATTCTTTCCAAGCAGGTTGGTAACCCTGCCTTACCCGCCTTGCCATGGTGGCGTCTACATCCCATTTCCTCATTCCCGCCAGCGAACGGCTCAACGGGAGCACTCTGCCCTCCAGGTCAACGGGACGCAGGCCCCGCTTGAGCCGGTGAGAAGCCAAAGCGTCTTCTGAAAGAAACCGTCCACTTGCAAGTCTCCTGAGTGATATCAAGTGGGCTCCGGTGCCTAAGCTCCTGCCGATGTCGGCCGCCAGACTTCTGACGTAGGTGCCCGCCGAACATCGCGTCCTGATGGTAATGAGAGGCAGATTCATGGAAACCACCTCAAGGGATTCGATGGTAACCTTCCTTTTGGGAAGATCAAAATCCACCCCTTTGCGAGCGAGCTTGTAGGCCCGCTGGCCCTTCAACCGGAGCGCTGAATAACGCGGCGGCACCTGATCTATCTCCCCGACAAAACCACGGCATTTTTCGACCACCTCACCTTGTCCCAGTCCAGGAACCGGCCTTGTTTCCAATGTCTTGCCGGTCGCGTCCAGGGTGTCTGTCTCGACACCCAGCTTCAGCGTGCCCTGGTAGATTTTTTTCTGGGACATGAGAAAACCGGAGAGCTTCGTGCCCTGCCCCAGCAATACGACCAGAAGACCGGTGGCGAAGGGATCCAGTGTTCCGGCATGCCCCACTTTTCGAGTCTGAAAGACACCTCTAACCCGTCTTACGACCTCGAAAGAGGTCTCTCCTTCCGCCTTGTCCACAAGCAGAATGCCGTCAGTTGGATATCCCATCAAAAAAATGAACAGCTTTCTCTAAGAAATCCCTTTTCAAGACCTCAAGCGGGCCACTGCCCTGGAATCCCGCTGCCCTCGCATGCCCGCCCCCTCCAAAAAAAGAGGCCAGGTCGGCCACATCCACCAGTTTATTTGACCGGAGGCTGAATTTGTACTCGTCGTCGTTTATCTGCCTGATCAGGACAGAAAGTTCCACCCCCGAAACGAAACGCGGGTAGTCCACGAACCGCTCGCTGTCGATCTGCCTGGCACCCGTATCTTCGAACATGCTGGAAGATATCGTCATCATGCCTATCTTGCCGTCCTGGTGAAACTCAAGTGTGTCAAGAGTCCTCTTGAGCAGGTTCAGTCGCGCGGAGGAGTACCCTTCAAGGACGATCCTGGAAATCTCCCACGGCGTTGCACCATGTTCCACAAGCTCGGCCGCGATCCGGAAGGCACCGGCGCTGGCGTTTTCATACCTGAAAGAACCGGTGTCCGTCTGAATAGCCGCAAAGAGATTCTTGGCTGTCTGTTCATCCAGAGGGAACGCCGCCTGCTTGATGATCTGGAAGATCAATTCACCGGTCGAAGAGCTCAGTGGCTCAACCAAATTGATATCCCCGAAGAAACTGTTCGTCTTGTGATGGTCGATGCATATGATCGTTTCTTCCCGATCCAGAAGTGACCGGTGTGCGCCGAGTCTCTTGGGATCTCCGCAATCCAGGGCAAAGATTGCGTCAAATTTCAGATACCTGTCAAAGGTCTGAACAATCCGGTCGGCCCAGGGCAATTGGTTGAGGGGGGAAGGCAGGGGTTCCTCGATCAACAAAATGGATTCCTTGTGCTGTTTTTCAAGCGTCCCGCCAAGGGCAAGCATCGATCCGATCCCGTCGGCATCCGGATCCACGTGAGTGGTCAGGAGGAAGCGGCCGCCTTCCTTCAGGATGCTCACGATCCTGTCTATGATTTCGTCTCTATTCATCATCGATGATTTCATCCAGGAGCTGTTCCATGTGGCTTCCGGCAGCAAGAGACGGGTCATGAATAAAGCGCATTTCAGGTACATACCTTAATTTCAGCCGAAGGCCGATTTCCCGCTTGATAAAGCCCTTGGCGCTCTCCATGCCTTCGTGGGCCTTGGCGATCTGATCCTGATCTCCCATGACACTGTAGTAGATTTTCGACTGCTTCAGGTCATTGCTGAGTTGAATCCCCGTCAGTGTCACGTTTCTGACTCGCGGGTCCTTCACTTTTTCCAGGATCAAAAAAGCCATTTCCTTCAGGATCTCTTCTCCAACCCTGGCGGCTCGTCTGCCGGGTAACATGCATCACTCCTCATTTACTTTAATCCTTACGCCTTACGCCCAAAGCCCTACACCTCATATATTCAAAATTTCCATATCCGTTCCGACAATCTCCGCCAGGCAGAGCGACTCAAGAAAATTCAAGACATGGTTCAGGGAGGAATCAATATGCCTCCTGTCATTTCCGACCGCACTGACCCCCAGTTCGATCTTCTGCCACTTGTCGTTGGATCCGACTTCAGCAATGGCCACGTTGAAACGGGCCTTAACTTTATCCACCATGCTCTTCACGACTTTTCGCTTTCCCTTGAGCGAACGGTTCTCAGGGAGGTGAAATTCTATTTTCAGGCTTCCCACCACCATAATCCGGATCCATGAACATGTTATGCAAAATCAAAACGCCTTCAAAGGACAACAATCACCTACAGTTGCGCCGCGATCTCCTTCATGTGATAGAACTCCAACACGTCACCGGGTTTGATATCCTGAAAGTTCTCCAGACCGATCCCGCACTCATATCCTGATTGGACTTCTTTGGCATCCTCTTTGAACCGCTTGAGTGAGGCCGGTTTTCCGTCAAAAACGACCACATCGTCTCTCAGCAGACGCACCTTGGCGTTCCTTTCCGCACGTCCGTCGACGACCTGGCATCCTGCGATGGTGCCCACCTTTGGGAGATGAAAGATCTCTTTCACGTCGGCCCTTCCTGTGACATCCTCCTCGAATACCGGTTCCAGAAGTCCCACCATCGCGGCCCTGATGTCCTGGAGGGCATCGTAAATCACATCATAGTAGCGTATATCTATGTTCTCTTTTTCAGCTATGGCCGCAACGCGGGGGTTGGCCCTTACGTTGAACCCTATAATGACCGCACCGGATGCCGAGGCCAGCATGACGTCGGACTCGGCAATGGCGCCCGCAGCCGAATGGATGATGCTGAGTTTTACACTTTCGGTGCTCAGTTTTGCCAAAGAACCGGACAGGGCTTCCAGCGAACCTTGGACGTCGGCCTTGAGCACGATGTTCAGCTCTTTTATCTCACCTTCCTTTATTTTGTCGAAAAGATGATCGAGGCTGATGATTCCCGTCTTTCCAACCTCTTGTTTTTTCCTTTCGTCAATTCTGTGCCCGGTAACCTGCTTCGCAGTCTTCTCATCCGGAACCACGATAAACTCGTCTCCTGCCATGGGAACCCCTGAAATGCCGTAGATCTCCACAGGAAATGACGGACCTGCCGACTCGAGTTTCTCTCCGCGATGGTTCATCATGGCCCTGACACGTCCGTAGTGCCGGCCACAGATGAAGTAATTCCCCTGTTCCAGTGTGCCCGTCTTGATGAGAACGGTGGCAATCGGTCCCCGGCTCTTGTCCAGCCTGGCCTCGATGATCGACCCCCTTGCCGATTTTCCAGGATTACCTCTCAATTCAAGCATTTCAGATTGGAGCAAGATGAGCGAGAGCAATTCGTCCACACCTTCACCGGTTTTTGCAGAAATCTGACCAAAAATAGTCTCGCCTCCCCATTCTTCCGGTGCAAGATCAAGTTCCGCCAGTTCCCGCTTCACCATGTCAGCGTCTGCATCGGGTTTATCGATCTTGTTGATCGCGACGACGATGGGAATCTCAGCGGCCCGGGCGTGATTGATGGCTTCCTTGGTCTGGGGCATCACGCCATCGTCGGCAGCCACCACCAGCACGATCAGATCCGTAACCTTGGCACCCCTTGCCCTCATGGCCGTGAAGGCTTCATGACCCGGCGTATCAAGGAAGACGACGTCTCCTTTGTCCGTCTGGACGTGATAGGCACCGATGTGCTGGGTAATCCCGCCTGATTCCCCTCCAATGATGTTTGACTTTCTAATGTAGTCCAGAAGGCTGGTCTTGCCGTGATCCACGTGTCCCATAATCGTCACCACGGGTGGCCTCGATACCAGATCCTCTTCCTTGTCTTCCATTTCAGCGGTCAACCGCTCCTCTTCAAAGGAATCCAGTTCCAGTTCATACCCGAATTCGTCCGCCACCAAAGCAGCTGTTTCAAAGTCGATGGACTGATTGATGTTGGTAACGACACCGAGTTTCAACAAGGCTTTGATCAAATCGACAGCCTTCGTGCCCATGGCCTTCGCCAGTTCGCCGACGGTCACCACTTTCTGGACCTTCAGCCGCCGCTTAATAGCCTTTGGGACCGTTATTTCCGTACTCTTAAGTCTCCTTTCAACGTCCCTCCCCTTCTTTTGGCCCTTCCTGTCTTTCCTCTTAGGACCTTTGCCTCCATAAAGGTCAGCCCGCTCGAAAACCTCCTTCTTGCGAGCCCGGGGAGGAATTGTTGAATCGAATTCCGGCTCTTTTCCTCTCTCTCTTCTTTTTTTCTTTTTGGCGGGCTTCGCCTTTCTCGCCTGATCAGTCACTTCTTTTGCGATTTCGGCGGGCGCGGCAGCCGGGATGATCGCTTCTTCAAAGGGCTCCGGTTCTTTCTGCAGTTGCTTCTCCTGGATCATATCCTTGAGTGGTCCCTCTTCAGGGCGGAGAATGATTTTCGCAGGCTGGTCGCGTTTCTTTTTCTTTATTTTCTTGGGTTTGGCCTTTGCTTCAGGCTCCAGCTCTGCGGTTTTTCCGGTCTCGGGCTCGACTGCCACCTCCCCTTCTATCGCAGACACCTCTTCTTCACCCATCACTTGAGCCTGCACCGTATCTTCTTTAACTTCAATCTCGGAGGGCAGTTCTGAAACGGGAGTTCGTGCTTCCGGGGCCTCAGCAGCCGGACCCGGTTCTTCCTCCGGCTGGGCTCCCGCAACGGTTTTCTGTCCCGTTTCCCCGGCGGCTGTTTTCACCCCTTCTTTCCCTTCCGCCTCCACTGCCTCGATTTCCGAAACCTTCTCTTCAACTTCCACACGTTTCTTACGGCGGCGGATAATCGTGGGCTTAACCCGTTTTTCCTCGACAACTTCAGTCACACCACCTGAGATGATCTCCCTGGCACGCACTGCAGCCTGCTCATCGAGTGTGCTCATGTAGTTGCTGATATCCATTCCTCCAGCCAGGAGTTGTTCCACGAGCTTCTTGCTGTCCAAGTTAAGTTCCCTAGCTAGTTCATAGACTCTGACTTTGGCCATAAATCCCCCCAAAACGTGCTGAAAATCTCACTTTTTGCGATTCCATCACTTCCGGAATGCCTCTTTATGTGTCGCGACCCTCCCCTTCAAGGAAGGGCCAACCGGGTTATCTTTTTTCTAAAGGACTTCAGGTCTTCCGAGGCCGTCGGGACAACCCCTTTTGTCCTGAATGCCCTATTGACTCTGCCGCACTGCAACAGACCATCCAGGCATTCTCTCTTCCGGCACACATAGGCCCCGCGCCCGGAGGCGGTTCCCGCCTCGTCCAGGAAAATTTTCCCGTTTTCATCCAATGCCATCCGTATCATGCCCTTCCTGCTTTCTTTTCTTCCGCATGAAAGGCACGTGCGAATCGGGATGTGTCCTTTTC
>CAYUCJ010000156.1:0-7588 GCA_964443285.1 uncultured Desulfobacteraceae bacterium
TTGCGCATCAGGTGTGGGACGGCATTCTCCATGCGGCCGAAGCGGAAAAGGCAACGCTCGTTCTGATGGGCTGGAAAGGATACACCACCACGCGCGACCGGATTATGGGCGAAGTCACCGATAAAGTGGTGAGGTATGCTCCCTGTGATCTTATCACCGTGAAACTGATGGGAGACCGACCTGTCCGGCGCATATTGATTACAACGGCCGGCGGTCCCCATGCAACGCTTGCCGCTGAATATGTAGGCGTCATGCACGACGCGGCAGGATTTCAAGTGACCTGCTGCTACGTGGTGGAACCCAATGCGGGTGACGACGAGCGAGTCGCAGCGCGTCAATGGATTCAAAAGACCATGCATCTCACTCATCTTGAAGGCAAGGCCGACGCGCGCCTCCTGGAGGGCAAGAAAGTGGCGACAACGCTGATCCGCGCGGCGGCGGACTATGACTTGATTGTCCTGGGCGCATCCAGGGAAGGGGTGTTTTCAAATGTTCTTTTCGGTGAAATTCCCGAAAAAGTCGCCCGGTACGCCCACACACCGGTCATGATCGTCCAGCGCTACGAAGGTCCGGTCAAATCGCTCGTCAAAAAGATCATGGGATAGCCGAACTGTTGGAAACCCCTGAAAATTTTCTGCCTGACAGTTGACATTGATTGAACATTGACGCCTCTACCAACATCCCAACCGGGGGAACGAGAATATGAAACGAATAAGTAAGATCATGGTTACGGGCCTGGTGACTATCCTGCCTGTCCTGGCCACGTTCTATGTGCTTTATTGGCTTTCGGTTACAGCGGAGTCCATTTTGGGCGGCGGGATTCGTTTTTTTCTGACGGAACAATATTACCGGCCCGGGATGGGCGTCGCTTCGGGCCTGGTCATTGTCTTTCTGATCGGTTTGCTGATGCATGACTGGACGGTGCAAAAACTTTTTGGATGGGGTGAGAGCCTATTATATAAAATTCCATTGATCAAATCGGTCTATGGCCCTTTTCGGGATTTTCTGCAGTTTGTCTCGGGATCTCAAAAGAAAGAGGGCAAACCGCAACAGGTGGTCATGGTGAAAATCGGGGATACGGGAATGGAGGTCATGGGCTTTGTCACCCGAAGCGATTTCACCGGCCTACCAAGGGGCATCGAAAATGAAGGGTATGTTGCCGTGTACATACCCATGAGCTACCAAATAGGAGGCCACACCGTTATGGTCCCGCAATCTTCCATCCGCACGGTCGAAACCTCTATGGAACAAGGCATGCGGTTTATCCTTACGGCGGGTATTGCGGCTAACTCTCCCCACCCTGTCAAGAGGGGTCGCAAGCCGGCAAAGACCTGAAACCATATGAAAGGATTTTAGACCGGCGGGTATCCGCACCGCCCCCCTTAATAATCCCATTTCCATTTGACGCCAATGCCCGCTTCCGCATTTTCCCCCACTTTGCTTTCAACACTGATGTTGGGTGTAGCCTCCCATTCGACGGAGGCTTTTCCGCTCTGCCGGCCCAACCCCTTTTCGACCTGCATGTAAACGCGATCGCTCAAGTACTTGCCCGCGCTGACAGCGGTCTCGCCCTTTCCATCCTCCGGATTTGTCAATTCAAACTGATCCACTCCGAGAACTTTTCGGGTGCGCCCCATAAAATCAAATCCTCTTCCCCCGGCCAGTGTGTTCAGGGCCTGTGCGATTTGAATGGCCTGAAGAGGGGTGATATTCGCCAAGCTGCGGTTGAACAGGAGGCGGGAGAGGATTTCATCCTGTGGCAGGATCGGTTCCGAGCTGAGTTTTATGTTCGGATTTTCGACAGGGCCGGAGAGTACAAGCCGGGCGGTCATCTCCTTTGTTTGTGCATCGGCGGCCATATCCAGTTGCGGTGAGACGGGAACGGCGCCATCAAAAGAAATCACACCACGACTCAGATTGAATCGCTTTCCAAGGAAGTCCACATGTCCGCGGACCAAGGAAAGCTTGCCGGTGACAACAGGGGCACTGGCGTCGCCGGCTGCGTGCAATGCACCCTTCCATTCGGAGGTCAGTCCGCGTCCGCTGACGAATATGCGGCCCGAACTCTCCATGGAAACATCCAATTTGAATGAGTGGCTCTGGGGAGGCGACGATTTCCGGGGGGATTGGGTTTCGCCCGATTTCTCCGAACCGGGCCGTGGGATTTCTTCCATATCGAGCTGAACAATCTCAGGGGGCATCCGTTCCGGGATTCGAAACTCCCCGTTGGCCGTTTCAAGCCGGCCTTCAAGCCGTAACCCCCTCAGGGTTCCAGAGAGTTTCATTGTCCCATCCATCGTGATCATGGCATTGTCGTTTCTTAAAAGGCGTGCCTTATCGAGCTTCAGGATGACCATAATGGGAAATCCTTTATTGGGAAGAATCTCCAGCCAACCCTGCACCTCGATCTTGCCGGATTCTCCGTCCGTAAGATGGGCGTCTTTTATGGATATCTTATCTTTTTTAAACAGGAATAGGACTTGAGGACTTTTGAGGAGGGTCCCGGTCCTCAGATTTTCATAGTTAATTTCCTCGATGCGACCTTCCCCTGTAATTTGGGGGGCATTCATGTACCCCCTCAACATCAGAGCCAATGTTATGCGGCCATTCATTTTATGGTCATGCAGGCCAAAAATCTCTGCAATCCTCGAGAGGTTGCCCTCACCCATGAAATCACCTTTTAATTCCCCGTTTTTCGAGAAAGAAAAGGCCATGGGGTCAAGGGAGAGATTCATGGGGAGTTCCAAACCGGCTTTGATGGCTTTGGCTGTGAGACCCTGGACGGTCAAGTCCGCCAGGAGTCTCCCCTGTATCAAAGTTGCATGGGCCGTAAGGCGGCCAGGGGGCAGATCCTTGATCTGTGAATCACGGAGAAAAAAATCATTGATGCGTAGCTCGGCCCGCACATCAGGTTGTCCCAATGAGCCATCCATCCGAATATCCCCTTCAGCCGTTCCTTCGAGGTTCGGAATGCCGTTGATGACCATTGCCGTCAAGGGAAGGCCGGCAAACCGAAAGGAGAGACTGACGGCGCCTTCGCCTATCTTCCCCTTACCCATGACGCTCCCGGTGGCCAGTTTGACGGCGAGGGGGTCGAGTGAGAGACTTTTCCCGGACCTTTTCAACACGGCGGGCCTTTCAAGGGCAAAGGGGAGTTTTCCATATTGCCCCTTCAACCGGTCCACAACGACCTCCCGGCCGTCGAAAAGATCAGCAAACAGCCCCGAAGTCTCCAGGTCAAAAGCGGTCTCCCCGAAATGACCTTTTCCTTTCCCGGTGAATCGAAACCGGCGCATATCCCCACTGACGTCCATGTCCATGGAGGCGAGGAGAATCTTTTTCATGGACCCGCCCCTGAGCTGCAACCTGATGTCTCCCCGATGTGCCTTAAAAACATCCCCCAGTTTCCCTTGAAGGCTCACCTTCTCGGCCTTGCCAAGGGGGCTGACCACATTGAATGCATCCACGTCAAACGCCACCTCTTGATTGCCCCGGGAGGATGACATCGTGGCACGTATTTGGGAGGAACCCTCTATCTTCTGATCAAACAGGGCCGAGATGGTCAGAAGGTCGCTGCACTGCCCCTTCAGTTGGCCATCGGCCAGGATGTGCTCCAGGTCAAGCGCCATATTCCCAGTGATTTCTGCGCCGACGCCCTGGAGGGAGAGCTTGGAGAGGGAGAGACGACGTCCTTCCAATCGAAATTCGGCTTTTCCCTGAACGCTGTTCCCAGCCTGAACCAGCGCAAGGAATAGCTGCCCACTGCACTTTGTGAGCAACCCTTCGGCCTGAACCCTGGCCGTCAACCGCTCGAATTGTTTTCCCTCGATGATGATATCCCTGCCAACGGCCCGGGCCTTCAGATCCAGTCCCTTAGGAGAGTCTGCAAATACGCCTTGTGCTGTCAAGGACCCACGGATATCCCGTTTCACCAGGCGCGAGAATTGGTATATCTTCGGCAGTTCAAGCAGATAGGAACCTACCACCTTCCCACTGGAAAGGTGGTAGGAGGCGGATCCCTTGAGGCTCGCCCCGTCGGCGTCAAAGCGGAGATCAGGTAGGCTGATCCTGTCCTGCCCGTCAAAGACAACATGTCCCGTATAGCCGGCCTCGCTCCCGAGCAAAGGTTCCAGGGACGGGTGGATATCTTGGGGGACGTTGTATTTACCGTCGAACCGTGCAGAGAAGGTGTGATCCCTCGCGTTCCCCACCATCTTGACCTTCAGACGTGTTCCACCTGCGATGGGAATGTGCAAAATACCCGCAAAAGGGGAGAGATCCCTCACATTCACGGAACCGTCCATGGTGGCCTTCGATTCCTCGGTATTCAACCTTCCGGAGAGTTTTAATGACAGGGCCTTTCCCTCCAATCCGATCTTCTTAATCTCAATATTCCTGTCTACAGGACCTTCGGCGGACAAGGTCCAGGAAAACGCTCCTTCCGGAAAAGACGGCGCATGCTTCAGCCTCAACCCTGTGAGTTTGCCTTGACCGGAAAGGCGCACCCCAAAGGGGGAAGAGCCCAGGGGTCCGAGAAGCGCCACCTGGACATTCCCCCCCACTTGGTTGAAACGAAAACTGTCTGTTCCCAGGCTCCCGATCTTGAAGAAAAAAGTGGTTTGCGGTTGCAGGATCGGGCCGGAGAACTGTCCTTCCACAGTGAGACCACCTGTTTTATTGAAATTCGCCAGGGTCTCCAAAGGTCTGATGTCCCCGCATCGAAGGCTGAGCTGTCCGCGGGCGGACATCTTTCCGAGGTCCGCCGCTCCGCTCATCTCCAGAGACACGCTTCCAGAGGAAAGACCGAGGTGATCGATGGACAGGCTCCTCTTCTCTGACAGGCGTGCCCCCAGATCGAAACGGGTGACGGGGTCCGCCCACTCCCTTAACGGCAATGGGATCAGGCCGGCTGCAAGTTTTATCTCACCCCGGATCGTCAACCCGAACGGTTCCTGGATTTCCAGCTCCACCTGGGAGCGAATCTTCCCAATTTTGGCCGCTTCAGCGCGCAGTTCCCCTTTCCAGGCCTTGACAGGGCCCTCACCCTTTAGAGACAAAAAAACAGGTGTCTCAATCCCAAGGACTTCAGCCCCCAATCTCCCACCCGGATCGTTCATCCGGACATCGACCTCCAGCCTGGCAGCTTTCCTTTTGAATGAGGCGTTGATCTTGATCGGCGCATCGCTTGCGTTGGTTTGCTCTATGTGCAGCCATGATTCCCATCGGTCTTCCGATGACGAACCGTCCAAGGCCGCCTCAACCCGAAAAACCGTCCTTTCACCAGACAAGGACTCGTCAATGATGAATTGTTTTATGGCGACATGTTCAAAGCGAAAACGATCAATGGCCTGAATCCATGTCGGACCGGATCCGGGAATCGCTTTCCCCTCCTTTTGTGTCTTGGGCGGCCTGCCGATCTCTACTCTCTTGGCCCTCAGCTCGTTGATGAGAAACTGACCCTTGAGAAGCTTCACAGGGGACCATTGTATCAGGATGTCTTCCAACCTGAGCCATTGAGACCCGGGTTGACCCATGGCAAGGGAATCCAGTTGAATGCGGAAAGGAATAAAGCCGTCGATCTTTCCCATGGCGATCTTGGTCCGGCCACCCTTGTTCACCGCATCAACGATCAGCCTCACCATATACCGCTTTCCAGGTGCCGTTTGGGCCAAGCCAAATAGCGCCCCTGCGGACAGCAGAAGTATCATGAGACAGATGGCTACCCATTTGAATAATATATGTAAAAATGATTTAAAAGTCACAATTTAGCCATAAAATAAATTAGAAAGCCTGCCCAATGCTTAAATAAAACTGAAAGCTATCATCAATGTTGTCACGTCGATTCAGAGGAAATCCCACATCGAGACGCACGGGACCTATCGGTGTGTAATAGCGGAGTCCCGGTCCGGCTCCCCACTGGATTCGGTCATCCGTATTGAAATTCGCGCCCCTGTAGGCCGTCCCTCCATCCAGAAATCCCACAACGCCGAACCGTTCCGTTATTTTCAGACGGATTTCCAGGGACATTTCCATGAGGGATCGTCCGCCAATGGGGGCATCGGCAGCAAGAGGCCCCACAGACTGGTAGGCATAACCCCGGATTGAGCCGCCCCCGCCGGCATAAAACCGTTCATCAGCCGGAATCTCGTTTCTTTCCGCGCCCAGAATGCTGCCCAATGTTATCCTCCCGGCCAAAACGAGGCGAGGTTTTTCAAAAACTTGAAGATAGTGCCTGTAGGTGGCTAACCCTTTCGTGAATCGAAGGTCCCTGTTTGAAATATCCTGGAAGGGTTCCGCTTGAACCGTCAACCGACCTCCTCTGTTCGGATCCAGCAAGTCGTTGCTGGTATCCCATGAAAAAACCAGAGGAAGGGATATCAGATCGAAGTTCTGCACGAGGCCGAGTTGCTTCACTTCGGATTTTTTAAAGGCCAAGCCGACCCCGACACTCATCTCCTTGTTCAAGACGCGATCAACGCGGATTGAACTGAGCAGATTGAGACTGTCATAGGCATCAGGGGTGTCCTTTGCCACACGCAAAGTGACGTCAAGGGATTGATCATCGCGCAGAAAATAGGGCTTTCGGAAACCTCCCTTTAGCGCTCGGGTAAAACGTGAGGCATTGGCGGAGACATCGAGGCGCTCACCTCGATGGAACAGATTTCGGTGTTCCCATGAAAATTCGGTTCCGAGTTTTTCGTCCGTGCTATAGCTCAGGGCTGCGCTGACGGTACGTTGCTTGCGCTCGGTGACCACAATGGTCACGGGCAGACGACCGTCCGGATCCACAGTCGAGGCCTCAATGATTCTCACCACTGAAAACAACCCCGAATTGATGAGGCGCTTTTGGTGTGCCGCAAACAAGTCCGCATTGTACGGGTCACCCTCTTTCCAGGGGATATTTTTCCGCACGAAGGCTTCATCCACGGTCTTGAGGCCCGTGACCGTGGTCTTTCCGAACCGGGCCGGAGGCCCCGGGTTCGCGATAAATGTCACTCTGACGCTGCGGTCTCGATGATCAACCAGCAGTTTAGGCGTATTGAGTACAGGGAAAGGAAAGCCCTGCCTCTTTATCCATCGGCTAATGACATTCCCTGCATCGAGGATGCGTTTGTTTTCTGCAGGTTCGCCGAGGGTAAGACCCAACTCCTTCCTGTCGGGCAATTTGAGCGCCGTCGCAGAATCATCACCCGTAATCCGAATATCGACGTCTCTGAGGAGGTACGGCAGGCCCGGTTCCATTCGGAAAATGATCTGGACAGGTTCCGCCTTTTGATCAATCTCCACCCTCACCTTTGCGTCGTAAAACCCCCGGGACCTTAAAACGTTTTGAAACAGTGGAATATCCTCTTCAACCCGTCTTTTCAGAAGGTTTATGGAGGCCGGCGGCTTTTTTTCAAGATTCACCGTATCCGATACCCCCTCCAGGAGTTCCCGCAGTTTCTTGTCGGTGGTACCTTCAAAAGACACATGATAGGAGAGGCCTGCACTGGCTGAGACCTTCTCGGGGCTGTATGGACAGAGTGACAGACAGAGGCCCAGGAGCAGTGAAAACCCAAAAAGAACGTTTCCGGGAATCCGGCCCATT